>NZ_BAAGPS010000068.1:0-18378 GCF_054783935.1 Streptomyces pseudoechinosporeus | reverse complement strand
TTTGGCACGCTGTTGAGTTCTCAAGGAACGGACGCTTCCTTCGTACTCACCCTCACGGGCTTTCCTCCGGGCTTCCCTTCGGTCTTGCGTTTCCGACTCTACCAGACCCTTTCAGGCCCGATTCCCAGTCGGAGGGGATTTGCCATTAGGCTCCAAGGTCTCCCTTGCGGCCTTTCGACATTCACTACGTTAACCGATCCTCCCCGGCAACTCATAATCGAGTCCCGCGAGTTCGAATTACGGCACGCAGGCGTGCCGAACTCACCCTCGCTGAGAGGAAGTCGTAGGCAGTGGGTTGGCCGCTTCCGGCTGCTGGCTGAACGCCGTACCCGGTTCAAGCGGCTCGGGCTACATTACGGATCGCCCACGGACCCGTCAAGTTCGGCGACGACGGGGCGTATGGGCCCGGTAAGGGCTCACCGTCGGGTCGTCGGCGATCCAGAAGCGCCAGGGGTGGACGCCTCCGTCGCCGGCCACACCAGTGCGTGGACCGTTGCGCACCTGGTCGGGGCGTATGGGTATGCCGGTGAGGAGGGCCAGGGGGGAGCCCTCGGGGGCGCAGGCGTCCGTGCCGTCGAGGGCTCTGTCGACGTCCAGGGCCGTGGCCAGGCGGGCGGGGCCTCTGGCCAGTTCCTTGTCGTATCGGGCCGAAAATCGACGTTTGCGGGCGAGTTCTACACCCTCGGTGATCTCCCCGGCGCGGAGCAGGACCGCGCTTGCCCTGCCCTCCGGGCCGCACACCAGGTTCATGCAGTGCCACATGCCATAGGTGAAGTAGACGTACACATGACCGGGCGGGCCGAACATCACGTCGTTGCGGGCGGTGCGACCGCGATACGCGTGGGAGCCGGGGTCGTTCGGGCCGTCGTAGGCCTCGACCTCTGTGAGGCGGAGCGCGATCGGTCCGTCCGGGGTGGTGCGCACAAGGATGCGTCCCAGGAGGTCGGGGGCGACGTCCAGGACAGGGCGGTCGAAGAACTCCCGGGGCAGGGGCGTACGGTCAGGGGCCGCGATCATGGCGTACGAGCGTAGTGGAAACGTGTGACGCTGAGCGGGGTGGCCAGGGAACTGCTGTCTTGCCAGGGTGGGGCTTGCCAGGGTGAAAGGGCGCGGAACCGGACACGGTCGGATCGCGTGTGTAGGGATCAAGGAACCGGACAGAGACAGGCGTTGCCTGAGGAGGAAAAGACATGGGGTTCAAGCGGCTGCTTGCGAGCCTGGGGGCCGGTGGGGCTTCGGTCGAGACGGTACTGACCGAGGTGAATGTCGTTCCCGGCGGCGTCGTTCAGGGTGAGGTGCGGATCCAGGGCGGGTCCGTGAAGCAGGAGATCGAGGGGCTTTCCGTCGGGCTACAGGCCCGGGTCGAGGTGGAGGGGCACGACGACCAGGAGCTCAAGCAGAACATGGAGTTCACGAAGATGCGGCTCGGCGGTGCCTTCGAGCTGCAGGCGAACGCGGTGCACGCGGTGCCGTTCGGGCTGGAGATCCCGTGGGAGACGCCGATCACGACCATCGACGGTCAGCCGTTGCGCGGGATGAACATCGGTGTGACCACGGAGCTCGAGATCGCGCGTGCCGTGGACTCCGGTGACCTGGACCCGATCAATGTGCATCCGCTGCCGGCGCAGCAGGCGATTCTGGGCGCCTTCATTCAGCTGGGCTTCCGCTTCAAGAGCGCGGACATGGAGCGTGGTCACATCCGGGGTACGCGGCAGAAGCTGCCGTTCTACCAGGAGATCGAGTTCTTCCCGCCGCAGCAGTACCGCGGTCTCAACCAGGTCGAGTTGAGCTTCGTCGCGGATGAGCGCGAGATGGATGTGGTCCTGGAGATGGACAAGAAGCCGGGTCTGTTCAGTGAGAGCAGCGACACGTTCCGGTCGTTCAAGGTGGGGCTGAACGACTTCCAGGGGACCGACTGGGCGGCGTACCTCAACCAGTGGCTGTCCGAGGTCGGTAGCCGCCGTAACTGGTTCTAGGCTCGGGGACGAAAGACTCCACTGAGCAGAACCGATCAGGAGGTGCCGAGGTGACCGAGTCCAAGAGGCCGCCGCTTCCCCATGACTTCCATCCGACCGTGCCGTCTTTCACGGTGGCGAGCGAGGACGTCGAGCCGGGCGCGGTGCTGAAGGACGCTCAGGTCTACGCGGCCGGGAACACCTCGCCGCAACTGCGCTGGGAAGGCTTCCCGCCGGAGACCAAGAGCTTCGCCGTGACATGCTTCGACCCCGATGCCCCTACGGGGAGCGGGTTCTGGCACTGGGTCGTGTTCGACATCCCGGTCTCGGTCACCGAGCTGTCGGCGGGTGCGGGCAGCGGCAAGTTCGAGGGGTTGCCGGACGGAGCGGTCCAGGCGCGCAACGACTACGGGACGAAGGACTTCGGCGGTGCCGCGCCACCGCCCGGAGACCCGGCGCACCGTTACGTGTTCACCGTGTACGCGGTGGATCAGGAGAAGCTCGGTCCTGACGCGGACGCCACCCCGGCTTTCGTGGGCTTCAACTTGCGTTTCCATACGCTGGCGAGGGCACAGCTCATCGCCGAGTACGCGGCGCCCGCGGAGAGTTGAGCGTTCACTGAACGTTTGCCCGCCTCTGGTCTTGGAATTGATCAGAGGCGGGCATTTTTTATTGCGTTGTCCATCTCGGCGTGCCCGGCCAGAGTTGATCCAAGCCCGCCAGGAGGTGGGCCGGTGCACAGAGGAGGTGGGCTGGATGCGGGACACGCTGGTGCTGAACGCGAGCTTCGAGCCGCTGTCGACGGTGACGTTGAATCGAGCCGTCGTTCTGGTGCTGCAGGACAAGGCTGTCGTCGAGCAGGCCCACCCCGAACTGCGTATGCGCGGAGCGGTGGTCGACATACCGGCGCCTCGGGTGATCAGACTGTGCCGCTATGTGAGGGTGCCCTTTCGAAGACAAGCTCCTTGGTCGAGGCGGGGTGTTCTGGTGCGTGACCGGCACAGGTGCGCGTACTGCGGCAGGCGGGCGACGACCGTGGACCATGTGGTGCCGCGGGCGCAGGGCGGTACGGACTCCTGGCTGAATACGGTGGCCTCGTGTGCGGAGGACAACCACCGCAAGGCGAACCGGACTCCGGAGCAGGCGGGTATGCCGCTGCTGCGGGAGCCGTTCGAGCCGACGCCTGCGGACGCGATGCTGCTGGCGCTGGGCCGGGACGAGTTCGACGCGTTGCCGGAGTGGCTGGCCCAGCCGGCCGCATAAGCCGTACGTGACTGGGGCCCGCCTCCCGAGGGAGGCGGGCCCCAGTCACGTACGGACGACGTCAGTCGGTGACGGACGGCTTCTCGCGGCGCTCTGTACCTGAGCCGCCCGAATTGCCGCCCATCGGGCCGAAGTTGCCCATGGCGCCGCTCAGGCCCTTGAGGGCGTCGCCGATCTCGCTGGGGACGATCCAGAGCTTGTTGGCGTCGCCTTCGGCGATCTTCGGGAGCATCTGGAGGTACTGGTAGGCAAGGAGCTTCTGGTCCGCGTCTCCGGCGTGGATGGACTCGAAGACCGTACGGATCGCCTGGGCCTCGCCCTCGGCGCGCAGTGCGGCGGCCCTGGCTTCACCTTCGGCGCGCAGGATCGCGGACTGCTTCTCACCCTCGGCGGTGAGGATCTGCGACTGGCGGATACCTTCGGCGGTGAGGATCGCGGCGCGCTTGTCGCGGTCGGCGCGCATCTGCTTCTCCATCGAGTCCTGGATGGAGGTGGGCGGCTCGATGGCCTTGAGCTCAACGCGGTTGACGCGGATGCCCCACTTGCCGGTGGCCTCGTCGAGGACGCCGCGCAGGGCCGCGTTGATCTCCTCGCGGGAGGTCAGGGTCCGCTCCAGGTCCATGCCACCGATGATGTTGCGGAGCGTGGTGACGGTGAGCTGCTCGATGGCCTGGATGTAGCTGGCGACTTCGTACGTCGCCGCGCGGGCGTCGGTGACCTGGTAGTAGATGACCGTGTCGATGTTCACGACCAGGTTGTCCTGGGTGATCACCGGCTGGGGCGGGAAGGGGACGACCTGCTCGCGGAGGTCGATGCGGTTGCGGATCGAGTCGATGAAGGGGACGACGATGTTCAGTCCCGCGTTGAGGGTCCGCGTATAGCGGCCGAAGCGCTCGACGATGGCGGCGCTGGCCTGTGGGATGACTTGGATGGTTTTGATCAGCGCGATGAAGACCAACACCACCAGAATGATCAGGACGATGATGATCGGTTCCATCGTGGCTCCCCGTACCCTTCTCCGCCTCGGCGTTCCGGAAGATCTTGTGGTTGTCGAAGATCTTGCTGGACGAGTGTGTCAGACCACAACTCTCCACGTGCAGCGTTCCGGCCATGCAACTCCGCGTGATGTCACATGACGATCGCCGTGGCACCTTCGATGTCCACGACATCGACCTCCTGGCCGACTTCGTAGGCCCGGCCTGTGTCGAGGGCACGCGCGGACCAGACTTCTCCGCCGAGCTTGACCCGCCCTCCGGAGCTGTCCACCCGCTCCAGGACGACGGCCTGTTTGCCCTTCAACGCGTCTATGCCCGTGGCGAGTTGGGGTATCTGGGCGCGATGTCGGGCCGCGATGGGGCGTACGACGGCGATGAGCGCGACCGAGACCGCGACGAAGACCAGGACTTGGATGACCACACCGCCCCCGAGTCCCGCGGTCAGGGCGCCCGCCACAGCGCCGACGGCGAGCATTCCGAACTCCGGCATCGCGGTCACCACGAGCGGGATTCCGAGCCCGGCCGCCGCGATCAGCCACCACACCCATGCGTCGATGTCGTCCACATGGTCATGGTAGGTCCGCAGGTCGGGTCGCCGACAGGGCGCCGATCAACTTGGCACAGGCGTTCGAGCTCGTCAGGACAGGGGTAGACCCTGGGCCGTCCAGCGGTCGCCGACCTGCTCGACGACGAGCGGGAGGCCGAAGCACAACGACAGGTTGCGGGACGTGAGTTCGAGTTCCAGCGGGCCCGCGGCGAGCACCTTGCCCTGGCGGATCATCAGGACGTGGGTGAAGCCCGGTGCGATCTCCTCGACATGGTGGGTGACCATGATCATCGAGGGGGCGATCGGGTCGCGGGCGAGACGGCCAAGGCGGCGTACGAGATCCTCGCGACCCCCGAGGTCGAGGCCCGCGGCGGGCTCGTCGAGGAGCAACAGTTCGGGGTCGGTCATCAGGGCGCGGGCGATCATGGTGCGCTTGCGCTCGCCCTCGGAGAGCGTGCCGAACTTGCGGTCGAGGTAGTCGCTCATGCCGAGGCGGTCGAGGAAGGCGCGGGCGCGCTGCTCGTCGATGTCCTCGTAGTCCTCGTGCCAGCCGGCCGTCATCCCGTACGCGGCGGTCAGCACGGTCTGCAGGACCGTCTGGCGCTTGGGGAGCTTCTCCGCCATGGCGATGCCGGCCATGCCGATGCGGGGGCGCAGTTCGAAGACGTCGACCTTGCCGAGGGCGTCACCGAGGATGGTGGCGGTGCCCTTGCTGGGGAAGAGGTAGCTGGACGCGACGTTCAGAAGGGTCGTTTTTCCAGCACCGTTGGGACCGAGAATGACCCAGCGCTCCCCCTCTTTGACCGACCAGGAGACCTGGTCCACCAGAGCCCGGCCCTCCCGGACCACGGATACGTCCTCCAGCTCCAGAACATCGCTCATGAGCGCGCTGTCTCCCATTGCAGTCTCGGCCGTCGCTTACGTCTGTGGACGCAGCCCCCAGGGAAAACCTACGCCACCGGCCCACCGCACCATTCCATCGGCCGGTCCTTAGGGTGGGGGCATGCTCTCGGAACCACGCTCAGGACGGCTGGCCGCATGGGGAAATGCCCTGTTGGCCGGGTTTGTTTCGCCGGACGACGCGGTCCTCGCCATCGTCGGTGAGGACGCCGTGCACCGGGTCGAGGGGCTACCCGGCGAGACAGGGCCCGTCGGGCTCACGCTCGCGCTGGGGCGGCTGCGCGGGCTCGGGGTGACCGGTCTTCGGGTCGCGCTGCCCGCGCCGGGGCATCCGCTCGGGCTGAGCGGACCGCCGGAGTTCAACGCGCGGGCCCTGGAGGCCGAGGAGGCGGTCGTCTGCCATGGCGCCGCGCTGGGCCTGGTGCCCGAGGTGTTCGAGGCCGGTCCTGAAGGCGACGTACATGTGGAGGTCGTCTGGCACTGTCTGGCGGTGCGCGAGGCGCCGCCCGCCGATGTGCCGTACCTCGGCGAGGCCGAGCGGGAGCTCGCGGAGGCGCTGCGCGACGCCACCGACATGCTGTCGCGGCTCGATGTGGCCGGTTCGGGGCCGGTCGCGGAGGCGGCGATCGATGCGTACCGGGCGCGGGCCGAGCGCGGTGGGGAGGTGTTGGCTCCCGGCTATCCGCCGCGTGCGGTACGGGTGTTGGAGCTGGCCCAGCGCGTCGGGCTGCTCATCTCGGTGGCGTACGAGAACGGCCACGGCGGAGCGGTGAGCGCCTCGGAGATGGCGGCGCGCTCCGAGGCCCTGCGGCCGGTCGAGCGCACGGCGAGGCGGGCGCAGGTGGCGGCGTACAACGCGTTCGTGGAGGAACGCGAGCGGTAGCGCTCCGCTGGGGGTGCGGTTTGAAGCTGCGGGTTCGTTGTGGCTTGTCGCGCAGTTCCCCGCGCCCCTAAAGGAGCGCTGGTTGCGCCCACACGGCAAGCAGTACGGGGGGCTGGAACAAGAGGCGTGCGGACCGGCCCCCCAGAGGCACCTGGGAGGCCGGTGGTCACTGCTGACCCGGGAGTGTGTCAGCCGTTGAAGCCCTCGTTGGCGAACGCCGGGTTCAGGATGCCGACGACGTTCGCGGTGTTGCCGACCACGTTCGCGTCGACGTCGACCGGGGCCTGGACGAGGTTGCCCGAGGCGATGCCCGGCGAGCCCACGGCCTGGCCGGAAGCGTGCGCATCGGTGGCGGACGCGAAGCCGGCACCGGCGGCAACCAGGCCACCGGCCATCATCGTGACGGCTGCGGCCTTCTTCAGGTTCTTCACTTTTCTCAAGCCCTCCTTGTGATCACTGCGGCAGGCGCCGCAGCACGCACTGGAGAACGGCTCAGAGCCGCGGAGGATGCGCCATCCGGGTGACATTCCCACGACGGTATGAATCTCAGCCCGGAACGGAACCCTCCATATTGTCGTCAGGGAGGCGTCAAGTAAGCGTGCCGGAGCGGGGATCAGCCGGTCACGCCGTGGCGTACGGCCCACAGGGCGGCCTGGGTGCGGTCGGCGAGGTCGAGTTTCATCAGGATGTTCGAGACGTGCGTCTTGACCGTCTTCTCGGAGAGGACGAGGGCGCGGGCTATCTCGCGGTTGGAGCGGCCGTCGGCGATCAGGCCGAGCACCTCCCGCTCCCGCTCGGTGAGTGAACCGCCTCTCCCCTGGCCGAGGTTGGAGTCCTCCTGGGACAGCAGCGCGTCGGCCACCTCGGGTTGCAGAAGTATGTGTCCCGCGTGGACGGAGCGGATGGCTCCGGCCAGGGCGTCGGGGTCCACGTCCTTGTAGACGTATCCGGCGGCGCCCGCGCGCAGGGCCGGGACGACCGTGCGCTGCTCGGTGAAGCTGGTGACGATGAGCACGCGCGCGGGGTTGTCGAGTTCGCGCAGCTTGCGCAGGGCCGCGACACCGTCCATGCCCGGCATCTTGACGTCCATGAGGACGATGTCGGGCTTCAACTCCTCGGCCCGGGCCACGCCTTCGGCGCCGTCGGACGCCTCTCCCACGACCTCGATGTCGTCCTGTATCTCCAAGAAGGTGCGCAGCCCGCGGCGGACCACTTGGTGGTCGTCGACGAGCAGCACCTTGATTGCGTCAGCCACCGGGGACCTCCATCTCGATCGTGGTGCCTTTTCCGGGCGCCGATTCCACGGTCAGCCGGCCGCCGACTCCGCTCGCCCTGTCGTGCATGGACACCAACCCCAGGTGGCGTCCCGCGCGTCGTATCGCCTTGGGGTCGAAGCCGCTGCCGTCGTCGGTGACGCGCAGGACCGCTCCCGGGCCGCACTTGTCGAGGGTGACGTCGACGTGGGCCGCTCCGGAGTGCCGCAGCGCGTTGTGCAGGGCCTCCTGGGCGACGCGCAGCATGGCCTCCTCCTGGGCGGAGGGCAGGGCGCGTACGCCTCGGCCGGTGAAGGTCACGCGGGCGGAGTGAGCGCGGTCGAGGACCTGGATCTGGGTGCGCAGCGTGGCCACCAGGCCGTCCTCGTCGAGGGCCGCGGGGCGCAACTCGATGACGGCGGCGCGCAGTTCGTCGGCGGCCTCGGCGGCGAGCGCGGCCACCTGCTGGAGTTCGCCCTTGGCGCGGACCGGGTCGCGGTCGACCAGAGCGGTCGCGGCCTGGGCGGTCAGGCGCAGGGAGAACAGCTTCTGGCTGACGGCGTCGTGCAGTTCGTGCGCGAGGCGGGAGCGCTCCTCGGCGATGGTGAGCTCGCGGCTGCGCTCGTACAGGCGGGCGTTGGTCAGCGCGATCGCGGCGTGCTGGGCGAGGATCGACAGGAGTTCCTCGTCCTCCTCTGTGAAGCCGCAACCGCCCTCCGGCTTCGGGCTCGGGGGGTGTGGGGGGTGTCCCCCCACAGGGCACAGCTTGTTGGCCAAGAAAAGAATGCCGATGACCTCGTCTCCGTCGCGGATGGGCAGGCCCAGGAAGTCGGCGAGCTCCGGGTGAGCGCTCGGCCAGCCCTCGAAGCGGGGGTCATTGCGCACGTCGGCGAGGCGCTCGGGCCGGGCCTCGTGGAGCATCGAGGCGAGGATGCCGTGCTGGCGCGGCAGCGGGCCGATGGCCTTCCACTGGGCGTCGCTGACGCCGTCCACCACGAACTGGGCGAAGCCGCCGTGGTCGTCGGGGACTCCCAGCGCCGCGTACTCGGCGTCGAGCAGCTCGCGGGCCGAGGCGACGATCGTCTTGAGGACGTCGCGCACCTCGAGATGCCTGCTCATGGCCAGCAGCGCGGAACTCACCGCGGCCAGGCCCGACCGGGGTCCTTGACTCATGACCTCAACGTACCCGCCGGGTGTGACAGCCCGTATCGGACCTGTGGCCGCCCCTGCGTAGGCCGGTGGGCCTAGGGCAAAGGGCCCCGCCGCTTTGCGGCCCGCGGACGAGGCGTCATGGGGTGCCGTGTTCCTAGGTTGAAGTCACTGCCGATCGCGGCAGCCACACCCGATGAACGTGAGGGACGAGGGGACGGATGTCATGCCGGTAGCGATCATCACGGGGGCTTCGAAGGGGCTGGGGCGGGCGCTCGCCGAAGCCCTGGCGGAGCGCGGCTGGGAGCTGGTGCTCGACGCCAGGACGGCGGGGGTACTCCAGGAGACGGCCGCGGCGCTCGGCAAGCACGGGGCACGGGTGGAGGCGCTGCCCGGGGACGTCACGGACGCGGCGCACCGTACGGCGCTGGTGGCGGCGGCGCGGCAGCTCGGTGGCCTCGATCTGCTGGTGAACAACGCGAGCGCGCTCGGCGCCGAACCGCTCGTACGGCTGGAGGACCTGGCGCTGGACGGGCTGAGGCGGGCGTTGGAGGTCAACGTGGTCGCGGCGCTCGGCCTCATCCAGGAGGCGCTGCCGCTGCTCCGGGCCTCGGCGGCCGGCACGGTCATCGACATCAGCTCGGACGCGGCGGCCGAGGCGTACGAGACGTGGGGCGGCTACGGGGCGTCCAAGGCCGCCCTTGACCATGTCTCGGCGATGCTCGCCGAGGAGGAGCCTGGGCTCCGGGTCTGGGCGGTCGACCCGGGCGACATGAGTACGGATCTGTACGCGGCAGCCGTGCCGGACGACGAGGATCCGCGGCCGGCGCCGGCGAGCGTCGTCCCGGCGTTTCTGCGGCTGCTCGATGACCGGCCGGCCAGTGGTCGCTATGCGGCACCTGCGCTTCTGGAGGTGACCCGGTGACCGGCATCACCACCGGCGGACGGTCCGGCGCGGAAGCGTCGAGAAGTTCAGCCGAGCGGCCGGTGAGCAATCGCTGTGGGACGTCTTCATTGCTGGGAGCGCGATGACGACCGCTGTGCAGGTTCCGGAGGAGTTGTTGGCCCGGGTGCCGGTCGAGCAGCGAGGGGTCGGGCTCGATCGGGACGGAGTGCGGTTGCTTGTCTCACGCGGGGCTCAGGAGGTGTCCCATCACGCGTTCGTGGAGCTGCCGAGGTTGTTGCGGGCCGGGGATCTGCTGGTCGTGAACACCTCGTCGACCCTGGCGGCGGCAGTGGACGGCCGGCTCGGGCACGCGCGCGTGGTGGTGCATTTCTCCACGCGGGGCGAGAACGGGCGGTGGGCCGTTGAGCTGCGGGATCCCGACGGAACGGGCACCACGCGCGCGCGTGCGGGAGGGCCCGCGGGTGCAGAGGTGCGCCTCCCCGAAGGCGTACGGCTCGTCCTGGAGGAGCCCCTCACCACGCGGAGCCCCCGGCTGTGGTGGGCGCGGGTGTCGGAACCGGACGTCCCGGGGTTGCTGCGGCGGCATGGGAGACCCATTCGGTACTCGTACACGGAACGGGACCAGCCTCTGTCGGTGTACCAGACGGTGTTCGCGCTGCCGTCCGCGGACGGTGCGGGCAGCGCGGAGATGCCGAGTGCCGCGCGGCCCTTCACGCCGCGTCTGGTGGCGGAGCTGGTGAGCCGGGGCGTGCAGTTCGCCCCGATCACGCTGCACACCGGAGTCGCGTCGCCGGAGGCGCACGAGCCGCCGTATCCGGAGCGTTTCGCGGTGCCCGAAGCGTCGGCGCGGCTGATCAACGCGGCGAGGGCAGGGGACTACAGGGTCCTCGCGGTCGGTACGACCGCCGTGCGGGCCGTGGAGTCCGCGGCCGACCCCGACGGGGTGGTACGGGCGGCGGAGGGCTGGACCGATCTCGTGGTGACCCCGGAACGCGGGGTACGGGTGGTCGACGGGCTCCTCACCGGGCTGCACGAACCGGAGGCCTCGCATCTGCTGATGCTGGAGGCGATCGCGGGACCGGCGGCGATCCGGCGCAGCTACGACGAGGCCTTGCGCGGCCGCTACCTGTGGCACGAGTTCGGCGACATGCATCTGGTCCTGCCGTCCGAGAAGTCCGAGAGGGCTGAGTGGTCTGCGAATCCTCACACTGAGCATTGCGTCAGCAACTGCTGGTGAGACTGGTGCGTGCTCGATGTGAGCCCGCACATAGGACGCACATCACGTACGAAGGCCGCTAGGAGGTATAAACACCCCATATGAGCGGGGCAGACGTGCCGATCTGCCCCGTTTTGCCCTTTAGGGGTCCACTACCCGGGGTCGTACGTCACACCTTTGCCACAGGATTTTGCGGCCGCTAAGAATGGCTCCCGTCGCTCGACGCCGCGGGTTTTTGCCCGCGGCGTTGTGCCGGAACCAGCAATGTCCCCTCCGGCCCGAGAGCGACCTCCGCGCTATTCGAAGAGGTCCTTCAGTCATGCCCAAGTACACCGACGGTTCCGGCCATCGCCCCACCCTCGCCAAGCTGACCGAGCTCACCGAGCAGACCAGGACGAAGCTGACCCACACCGGGCAGAAGCTGAACACCACCAGGCAGAAGCTGTCCAAGAAGCACCAGCTCGGGGTCGCCGGTGTCGCCGGTCTCGGTGCCGCGGCCCTCGCGTTCTCCCTCGTACCGGGCGGCAGCTCCCAGTCGAGCACCACCGAGTCCGTCTCCGCCACCTCGGTGGCCTTCAGCTCCGAGCAGGTCGAGGATGTGAAGGGCGGCGTCGAGAAGCAGCTGAACGACGCCCTCACGCAGGCCACGACCGCCGCGAAGAAGGTCGCTGAGGACGCCAAGAAGAAGGCCGCCGCGGAAGCCGCGAAGCAGAAGGCCGAGCAGGAGCGCAAGGCGAAGGAGGCCGCGAGCCGGTCCGCCCAGCGCGCCAAGGCCAAGCCGGTCGCCGCGAAGACCTACGCCAACAACCTCGACGGCTGGATCCGCGAGTCGCTCGACGTCATGAAGAAGCACGGCATCCCGGGCTCGTACGACGGCATCAAGCGCAACATCCTGCGCGAGTCCTCGGGTAACCCGAACGCCATCAACAACTGGGACATCAACGCCATCAACGGCATCCCCTCGAAGGGCCTGCTGCAGGTGATCCCGCCGACCTTCCAGACGTACCACGTCCCGGGCACGTCCTCGAACATCTACGACCCGGTCGCCAACATCACCGCCGCCTGCAACTACGCGGCCGACCGGTACGGCTCCATGGACAACGTCAACAGCGCGTACTGAGTCCCATGCGGACCTCTGGTTTCAGCACAGACGGCGAGGCGCGGCATCCCGGCGGGTGCCGCGCCTCGTTCGTGCACGGGAGTCGTCCCCGCACGGGAGTTACTTGCGCATGACCTCGGGCTCATGGCGGCGCAGGAAGCGGGCCACGAAGAAGCCGCAGATGATGCCTAGGACGATCAGCGCGGCCATGTCCATGCCCCAGGCCGAGGCCGTGTGCTCCCACAGCGGGTCCGTGTTGCCCGGGTCGTCCGTGTTCGGGCTGATCCGGTTGAAGTCCAGCGTGGTACCGGCGGCGGCGACCGCCCAGCGCGACGGCATCAGATACGAGAACTCGTTGACGCCGAGCGTGCCGTGCAGGATGAACAGGCAGCCGGTGAACACGACCTGGACGATCGCGAACATCACCAGCAACGGCATCGTCTTCTCGGAGGTCTTCACCAGCGAGGAGATGACCAGGCCGAACATCATCGAGGAGAAGCCGAGCGCCATGATCGGAATGGAGAGCTCGAGCATCACAGCAAGCTTGCCGGTGCCGAAGATCAGGGCCTCGTCGGGGATCGTCCGGCTGGAGAAGCCGATCGCGCCGACCATGGCGCCCTGCAGCACCGTGATCACACCGAGGACGATCACCTTGGACATCAGGTACGCGGAGCGCGACAGGCCGGTCGCCCGCTCCCGCTCGTAGATGACCCGTTCCTTGATCAGCTCGCGGACGGAGTTGGCGGCGCCCGCGAAGCACGCGCCGACCGCGAGGATCAGCAGGACGGTGGTGGCCGTGCCGTTCGGGATGATTCTGCCGGTCTTCGGGTTCTCGTTGACCAGCAGGGTCTTGTCCGGGTCGATGAGCAGGCTCACCGCGCCGAGCACCGCCGGCAGGATCACCGTCAGCGCCAGGAAGCCCTTGTCGGACGCGATCACCGACACATAGCGGCGGATCAGGGTGAACAACTGTGAGCCCCAGCCCTGGGGCTTCGGTGGACGCATCGACTGGGCGGGCGGCATCTGCGTCGACTGCGCGGCGACGGCGTCGATGTCCGCTGCGTACATCTGGTAGTGCTGCGAGCCCTTCCAGCGGCCCGCCCAGTCGTAGTCGCGGTAGTTCTCGAAGGCGGAGAAGACATCGGCCCAGGTGTCGTAGCCGAAGAAGTTCAGGGCTTCCTCGGGCGGGCCGAAGTAGGCCACCGAACCGCCGGGCGCCATGACCAGAAGCTTGTCGCAGATCGCCAGTTCGGCCACGGAGTGCGTGACCACCAGGACCGTACGGCCGTCGTCGGCGAGGCCGCGCAGCAGTTGCATGACGTCGCGGTCCATGCCCGGGTCGAGGCCGGAGGTCGGCTCGTCCAGGAAGATCAGCGAGGGCTTGGTGAGCAGCTCCAGGGCCACGGAGACACGCTTGCGCTGGCCGCCGGAGAGGGAGGTGACCTTCTTCTCCTTGTGGATGTCCAGCTTGAGCTCGCGCAGCACCTCGTCGATACGGGCCTCGCGCTCGGCGCCCGTGGTGTCCGCGGGAAAGCGCAGCTTGGCCGCGTACTTGAGGGCCTTCTTGACGGTCAGCTCCTTGTGCAGGATGTCGTCCTGCGGGACCAGACCGATGCGCTGGCGCAGCTCGGCGAACTGCTTGTAGAGGTTCCGGTTGTCGTAGAGGACGTCGCCCTGGTTGGCGGGGCGGTAGCCCGTGAGCGCCTTCAGGAGCGTCGACTTGCCGGAGCCGGACGGGCCGATGACCGCGATGAGCGACTTCTCCGGTACGCCGAAGGAGACGTCCTTGAGGATCTGCTTGCCGCCGTCGACCGTCACCGTCAGATGGCGGGCCGAGAAGGAGATCTCACCGGTGTCGACGAACTCCTCGAGTCGGTCGCCGACCAGGCGGAACGTCGAGTGGCCGACGCCGACGATGTCGTTCGGGCCGAGCAGTGCGGAGCCGCCCTTGGCGATCGGCATGCCGTTGACGTACGTGCCGTTGTGCGAGCCGAGGTCTCGGATCTCGTAGCGGCCGTCGGGCGTCGCGTGGAACTCGGCGTGGTGGCGGGAGACTTGCAGGTCGGAGACGACCAGCTCGTTCTCCAGCGCACGGCCGATGCGCATCACCCGGCCGAGGGCCAGCTGGTGGAACGTGGTGGGGCTGCGGTCGCCGTAGACCGGCGGCGCCCCCGCGCCACCACCGGGGACCTTCTGGGCCGGTCCCTGTTGCGGGACCTGCGGCGGCTGCTGCCAGCCCTGCTGCGGGGACTGCTGTTGCGGCGGCGCCTGCTGGGCCGCCCAGCCGGCCGCTCCCGCACCCTGCGCGGCGTACGGCTGCTGCTGGGGCTGCGCCTGCGGTGCGGCCGAGGCCGCACCGGCGCCCGAGACGTTCACGCGCGGGCCGTCGGTCGCATTGCCGAGGTGCACGGACGAGCCCGGGCCGATCTCCAGCTGGTGGATCCGCTGGCCCTGCACGAAGGTGCCGTTGGTGCTGCCGTGGTCCTCTATGACCCAACTGCGGCCGTTGAAGCTGATCGTGGCGTGACGCCAGGACACCCTGGCGTCGTCGAGCACGATGTCTCCCTGCGGATCGCGTCCGAGGGCGTATGGCCTGGACGCATCGAGCGTCCAGGTCCGTCCATTCAATTCCAGTACGAGTTCCGGCACTCCATGCCCCACGTGAGTTGTCCCCCGAGTTACCCCCATCACAGGGAGTCTAGGGATGTCGAACATCGGGGGGAACTATTTCAGGACGACCCCTCTGACCGAAAGTCGGGCCCTATGAAGACCGCGTACGGGCGGCTTGTCCGTTTCCGTTGATTGTGTTCAAACCGCCCCGGAGAGTGGTAATCCCACGCGAGGGGGACATCCACGGTGGAGACGTCGCGGCGCGGAGTCGGGGGGCTGACGATGAGCTACGAGACCGCGAGGGACGGCAGGCGACTGCCGGTGGGCGATGTGCTGTTGTCCGCGATCGCCGCTGTGAGCTGGGCGTTGATCGGGATGGCGGGCGTGGCCGCGTTGGGGCTGCATCTGCTGGAGGCGGACGCTTCGGGCTCGCTCGGGACGATGACTGCGGCTGTGGTGGCGCTTGGGTCGGGTGGTTCGGTGACGCCGTCCGGCGATGTGTCGGCCTTCGGCCTTGAGGGCGCCGAGGCGGAGACCGCCCTACAGATCACGCCACTGGGAGTGAGCCTTGTGGGTGCGCTTCTGCTGGCCTGGTTCTTCCTACGCTCCTTGCGCTCGGCGGGAGTTGTCATCTCACCCGGTGAACTCGCCGCGCGCGCGGGCGCGGTCGTGGTGCTCTTCGTGGCGATGCTCGGCGGGCTCGCCTGGGCGGGTCACGACGTGATCACGATTGACGGCGGTTCGCTCGGACTCGACGAGTTGCCGGGCGGCGGGCTGCCGGACGACGTCGAGGTGCCCGGGCTCGGTGACATCGGCGGACTGCTGCCCGACCGGCTCGGTGACCTCGCGGACGCGAACGCGGAGGTCGGTTTCACCGTCGACACCGTGCCGACGCTGCTCGGCGGTGCGGGGTGGGTGCTCGGCGTTCTGCTGATCGCGCTGCTGGCCTCACGCCGTACGCCGCTGCCGCGCGGCTGGGAGGCCGTGCACCGGCTGGTACGGCCGGCCGCGTCCGCGCTGGTCACGGTGTTGCTCGTGGCGGTCCTCGCCGGGCTCGCGGCGGCGGCGTACGCGGCGATCGGCGACGACCATCCGAAGCGGATCGCGGGCGCGGCACTGCTCGGGGCGCCCAACGGGGTGTGGCTGGGCGTCCCGATCGGGCTCTTCGTGCCGTGGGACGGCTCGGCCTCGGGCGGGCTCGTCCAGTTCCTGCCCGCCCCGCTGGACGAGCTGCTGAGCCTGTCCTCCGACCAGCCCGTCACGCTCGGGCGACTGGCCGAACTGGACGGCCGGGTCTGGCTGTTGGGGGTCGCGACCGCACTGATGATGCTGTACGCGGGCGTGCTGACCGCGGTGCGTACGCCGTTCGTACGCGAGCGGGGGGCCGCCCTCGGTTTCGCGGGGCGCTGTGCGCTGCGGCTGGGGATCGTGACGGCGCTCGCGCTGCCGCTGCTGGCCTGGCTGACGGAGGTGTCCGTGGACGCCTCGCTGTCCGTCCTCGGCGTCGACGCGTTCGACGCCGGCATCGAGCTGCACGGGCAGCTGGGTATGGCACTGCTGCTCGGCGCCTTGTGGGGCGCGGGTGCGGGAGCGGCCGGAGCGCTGCTCGCGTACGCCAGCGGGGCCGCCGGACGGCGCGCGGCACCGCTGGCATGGGGGAACCTCGACGGGCCGCCGGGGCCGACGGAGCCGACCGGGCCGGACGCGACGGTCGCACCGCCGTACGCGGACGTCCCCGAACAGCCGGGCCCCTACAGCCCCGCCCCCTCGTACCGCCCGTCGAACCCCGACACCAACCCGTATCTGCACCTCCCGGACGGCTTACGGAAGCCCGAGGACGGACGGCGGCCTCCCGGTGCCCGGCCCCCCAGCCCCCAGCGTCCCGGTGCCCAGCCCCCCGAGAAGGAGCGCCCTCCCGATGTGTACGGCGCTCCTACGGTTGCGGGCCCCTACACCCCACCCCCCGCCCCGAAGCCGCGCCCCAAGCGCGGGCCGTCCCAGGACGGGCCCCCTCCGCCGCCGGAGGAACCGCCGCCTCCGCCCAGGCCTCGCGGCCGGCCGTGAGGGAAGGGCTTCGGCACACGTCAGTGAGGGACTTGTGGGCGTCATGGGTCGGGAAGGGCGAGGTCACCGAGATGACACCGACTGTTTCCCGTCCGCTGGTCGGACCGTAGAAGCAGGGCGCACTGCGTGCCGGTTACTGTGGGAAAACCATGAGCGCTTCGCAGACCACCGACGCCCCCACTCTCCTCGTCAAGATCTTCGGCAAGGACCGACCCGGTATCACCGCCGGGCTCTTCGACACCCTCGCCGCCTACTCGGTCGACGTGGTCGACATCGAGCAGGTCGTCACCCGTGGCCGGATCGTGCTGTGCGCGCTCGTGACCCAGCCGCCGGCCGGCCTCGAAGGCGGACTGCGGGCCACGGTGCACAGCTGGGCGGAGTCCCTGAAGCTCCAGGCCGAGATCATCTCCGGTCGCGGCGACAACCGGCCGCGCGGCCACGGCCGGTCGCTCATCACCGTGCTCGGGCACCCGCTGACCGCGCAGTCGACCGCCGCGATAGCCGCCCGGATCACCTCGACCGGCGGCAACATCGACCGTATCTTCCGGCTCGCCAAGTACCCCGTGACCGCGGTCGAGTTCGCCGTGTCCGGTACGGAGCCCGAGGATCTGCGGACCGCCCTGGTGACTGAGGCCGCGGCCCTCGGTGTCGATGTCGCGGTCGTCGCGGCGGGGCTGCACCGGCGCGCTCAGCGCCTGGTCGTCATGGACGTCGACTCGACGCTGATCCAGGACGAGGTGATCGAGCTCTTCGCCGCCCACGCCGGCTGCGAGGACGAGGTTGCCGAGGTGACGGCGGCGGCGATGCGGGGCGAGCTGGACTTCGAGCAGTCACTGCACGCGCGCGTGGCGCTCCTCGAAGGGCTCGACGCCTCCGTGGTGGACAAGGTGCGCAGCGAGGTGCGGCTGACGCCGGGGGCGCGCACGCTGATCCGTACGCTGAAGCGGCTCGGCTACCAAGTGGGCGTTGTCTCGGGCGGGTTCACGCAGGTGACGGACGACCTCAAGGAGCGGCTCGGGCTCGACTTCGCCCAGGCCAACACGCTGGAGATCGTCGACGGGAAGCTGACCGGCAAGGTCACCGGCGAGATCGTGGACCGCGCGGGCAAGGCGCGGCTGCTGCGCCGGTTCGCCGCCGAGGCGGGCGTACCGCTGGCCCAGACCGTGGCGATCGGTGACGGCGCGAACGACCTCGACATGCTGAACGCGGCCGGTCTCGGCGTCGCCTTCAACGCCAAGCCGGTCGTCCGCGAGGCCGCGCACACCGCCGTGAACTTCCCCTTCCTCGACACCGTCCTGTACCTGCTCGGCGTCACCCGCGAAGAGGTCGAGGCGGCGGACATGCACGTGGATTGAGCGAGGGCGCTCCGCTGGGTTAGGCGGTTTTAAGCTGCGGGTTCGTTGTGACTGGTCGCGCCCACGCGGCGGAGCCGCAAATCGATACAGCCCCGCGCCCCTAAGTGCCTGTCCGCGAACTGATCATTTCGGGGCTGTGCGCGCGTGGGCGCGGGCGAGTCTGCGCCGCATGAGGATGGTCA
>NZ_BAAGPS010000067.1:67572-119212 GCF_054783935.1 Streptomyces pseudoechinosporeus | reverse complement strand
GAACCCGGAAGCTAAGCCTCACAGCGCCGATGGTACTGCAGGGGGGACCCTGTGGGAGAGTAGGACACCGCCGAACTCCCTTTGGAGCTCCGGTCCTCGGACGATAAGTCCGAGGACCGGAGCTTTTTTGTTTCCAGGATGCTTCCCGAACCCCCTCCGCGCCGCAGGGAGATGCCTGCGGGTAAGGTCAGGTCGCAACGTCGGCACGTTCCCACAGGAGGCCCCCGGGTGGAGGTCCAAGAGACCCGCGTCCAGACAGACCGGGTCCTCACCATCCCGAACATCCTCAGCATGGCGCGTCTTGTTGGCGTACCCGTTTTCCTGTGGCTGATCCTTTGGCCTGAGTTCGGCGGGCCCAAGAGCGACGGCTGGGCACTGCTGGTGCTCATGCTGAGCGGGATCAGCGACTATTTGGACGGCAAGCTCGCCCGGCGCTGGAACCAGATCAGCAGTCTCGGCCGGCTACTGGATCCCGCGGCCGACCGACTCTACATTCTGTCGACTTTGGTCGGTCTCACCTGGCGCGAGATTCTGCCGTTGTGGCTGACGGCCGTCCTGTTGGCGCGAGAGCTGGTTCTGCTGGTGATGGTGGGCATCCTCAGGCGCCACGGCTATCCGCCGCCGCAGGTGAACTTCCTTGGGAAGGCAGCTACGTTCAACTTGATGTATGCCTTCCCGTTGCTGTTGCTCAGTGACGGAAGTGGATGGATCGCGTCACTCGCTGCTATTTTCGGATGGGCGTTCGCAGGATGGGGTACAACGCTCTACTGGTGGGCAGGGATCCTCTACGTGGTTCAGGTCCGCCGCCTTGTCCGCGCGGACGCCATGGCCGATTGAGCTCGCCGAATGGGCAGTCGTAGTGGCCTCTGATGGCCCGCAGACCGAATGTGCGGGACAATCTGGACGGGTGAAGTCGGCTAGACCGTCATCTCTTCAAGGAGGACGCTTCCGACATGAAGGCCGTCGTGATGGCCGGAGGCGAAGGCACACGCCTTCGCCCTATGACCTCAAGCATGCCCAAGCCGCTCCTGCCCGTGGCCAATCGCCCAATCATGGAGCATGTGCTGCGGCTGCTCAAGCGGCATGGGCTCAACGAGACCGTCGTAACCGTGCAGTTCTTGGCCTCGCTGGTCAAGAACTACTTCGGCGACGGTGAAGAGCTCGGAATGGAGCTCACCTATGCCAATGAGGAGAAGCCACTCGGTACTGCCGGCAGCGTCAAGAACGCCGAAGAGGCGTTGAAGGACGACGCTTTCCTTGTGATCTCCGGTGATGCTCTGACCGATTTCGATCTCACCGAGTTGATCAATTTCCATAAGGAAAAGGGTGCGCTCGTCACTGTCTGTCTGACGCGGGTCCCCAATCCGCTGGAATTCGGCATCACCATCGTCGACGAAGAAGGCAAGGTCGAGCGCTTCCTCGAGAAGCCGACCTGGGGCCAGGTTTTCTCGGACACCGTGAATACGGGCATCTATGTCATGGAGCCCGAAGTCTTCGACTATGTCGAGGCTGATGTTCCCGTCGACTGGTCCGGTGATGTCTTCCCACAGCTGATGAAGGAGGGCAAGCCAGTCTACGGCTATATCGCCGAGGGGTACTGGGAGGACGTCGGTACACACGAGAGTTATGTGAAGGCGCAGGCCGACGTCCTGGAGGGCAAGGTCGATGTCGAACTCGACGGCTTCGAGATCTCGCCCGGTGTGTGGGTGGCCGAGGGCGCCGAGGTACATCCCGATGCAGTGCTGCGGGGGCCGCTGTACATCGGGGACTACGCCAAGGTCGAGGCCGACGTCGAAATCCGTGAGCACACCGTTGTCGGCTCGAACGTCGTGGTGAAGAGCGGGGCCTTTCTGCACAAGGCCGTTCTTCACGACAACGTGTACATCGGCCAGCACAGCAATCTACGCGGCTGTGTCGTCGGAAAGAACACCGACATCATGCGTGCCGCGCGTATCGAGGACGGCGCCGTCATCGGCGACGAGTGCCTCGTCGGCGAAGAATCGATCGTGCAGGGGAACGTACGCGTCTACCCGTTCAAGACCATCGAGGCGGGCGCCTTCGTCAATACCTCGGTCATCTGGGAGTCCCGCGGTCAGGCACATCTCTTCGGAGCCCGCGGGGTGTCCGGAATTCTCAATGTGGAGATCACGCCGGAGCTCGCCGTCCGCCTGGCGGGGGCTTACGCGACGACGCTCAAGAAGGGCTCCACGGTCACGACCGCCCGCGATCACTCCCGGGGTGCTCGTGCGCTGAAGCGGGCGGTCATTTCGGCGCTGCAGGCCAGCGCCATCGACGTACGGGACCTGGAGAACGTACCGCTGCCGGTGGCGCGGCAGCAGACCGCTCGGGGCAGTGCCGGCGGGATCATGATCCGGACGACGCCGGGGGTTCCGGACTCGGTCGACATCATGTTCTTCGACGGGCGTGGGGCAGATCTGTCGCAGGCGAGTCAGCGCAAGCTGGACCGGGTTTTCGCGCGGCAGGAGTACCGGCGTGCGTTCCCGGGCGAGATCGGAGACCTGCACTTTCCGGCCAGCGTCTTCGACTCGTACACCGGCTCCCTGCTCAGGAATGTCGACACGACCGGGATCGCCGAATCCGGGTTGAAGGTGGTCGTGGATGCCTCGAACGGGAGCGCCGGACTAGTGCTGCCCAGTCTGTTGGGCAAGCTTGGTGTCGACTCGTTGACCATCAATCCCGGTCTCGACGAGTCAAGGCCCACCGAGACGGCAGATGCGCGCAGGTCGGGGCTTGTGCGGCTCGGGGAGATCGTGGCCTCGGCGCGGGCCGCGTTCGGGGTGCGGTTCGACCCGGTTGGTGAGCGGCTCTCGCTCGTCGATGAGAAGGGGCGGATCGTCGAGGACGACCGGGCGCTGCTCGTGATGCTCGACCTGGTGGCTGCCGAGCGGCGCAGCGGGCGGGTGGCACTGCCGGTCACCACCACGAGGATCGCCGAGCAGGTGGCGGCGTACCACGGGACTCAGGTCGACTGGACGACCACCTCGCCGGACGATCTGACGCGGGTCGGGCGCGACGACTCGACGATCTTCGGAGGCGATGGGCGCGGTGGGTTCATCGTGCCGGAGTTCAGCAGTGTCTTCGACGGTACGGCGGCCTTCGTACGGCTCATCGGTCTGGTGGCGCGCACACAGCTCACACTCAGCCAGATCGACGCGCGGATTCCGCGGGCACATGTCCTCAAGCGCGATCTTGCGACTCCCTGGGCTGTCAAGGGCCTGGTGATGCGGCGTGTGGTGGAGGCGGCCGGTGACCGGTTCGTGGACACGACCGACGGCGTACGGGTCGTGGAGACCGACGGGCGCTGGGTGATGGTGCTGCCGGATCCGGCCGAGGCGGTCACGCATCTGTGGGCCGAGGGGCCCGACGACGCTTCCGCCCAGGCGTTGCTCGACGAGTGGTCGTCCGTGGTGGACAGCGCCGGGCGCTGAGCACGCGCGCGTGCCGAACGGTGCCCCCAATGGGGCCCGTTCGGCACGTCGGTGGGGCCGTTCGGAGGTAGCGGTCGCGACGTGCGACGATGTGCGGCATGCCGCAGTACCCCCCTGTCCGGAGCACCCCCACGCGCCCTCCGCGCCCGGACGCCTCCATGTCGCTGCTCACCAACGTCATGGACCACAGCCTGGACGAGGGGTATGCGGAGGCGGCCGCCCGCAAGCAGGCCGAGCACGCTGGCGGCATGCCGAAGACGCTGCGGGCGAAGCTCGGTCTCGCGGCCGGCCTGGTACTCGCGGCCCTGGTGGTCACCGTGGGGGCAGCACAGGCGCGGATAGCGGCTCCGGTCGTCGCCAAGGAGCGCGAGGAACTCATCGACCGTATCGACCGTGAGACCGCGGTGGCCGACAAGATCGAGGACAGTGTCGACGAGTTGCGCGACGACGTGAGTGCTCGGCAGCGCGAGGCTCTGAAGAAACACGGCGGCGACCGGGGCGAACTGGTCGGCATTCTGTCCGGAGCGGTCGAAGTGCACGGTCCCGGCGTGAAGCTGGTCGTGAACGACGCGAAAGAAGCCGATCAGAGCGGTGACTCAGACGCGCGCGAGACGTCGGGCTTCTCCGACACGGGGCGCGTACGGGATCGCGATCTGCAGCGGGTCGTCAACGGCTTGTGGGCATCGGGCGCCGAAGCCGTCTCGATCAACGGGCAGCGGCTGACGGCGCTATCCGCGATCAGGGCGGCGGGTGACGCGATACTGGTCGACAACAAGCCGCTGGTGCCGCCGTACACGGTGCTCGCGGTGGGGGACGGCAAGGGGCTGAGCAGCGAGTTCCAGAGCAGTGCTGACGGGTTGTATCTGCAGGCGCTGCACGAGAACTTCGGGATCCGGACCGCCCTTTCCGTCGAGGATGACGTCCGGCTGCCCGCCGCGCCGAGCGTGATCGTACGAACAGCAGAACCGAGCACAGAGAAGGGCACATCGTGATCGCCGTACTGGGCCTCGTCGTGGGAGTCCTGGCTGGATTGCTGGTTCGGCCGGAAGTTCCGGCGGTGGTCGAGCCGTACCTCCCGATCGCCGTGGTCGCGGCGCTCGACGCCGTGTTCGGCGGGCTGCGCGCGATGCTCGACGGCATCTTCGACGACAAGGTCTTCGTGGTGTCCTTCCTGTCCAACGTCGTGGTGGCCGCGCTGATCGTCTTCCTGGGCGACAAGCTCGGCGTCGGCGCTCAGCTGTCCACGGGCGTCGTGGTCGTCCTCGGCATCCGCATCTTCTCCAACGCCGCGGCGATCCGCCGGCACGTGTTCCGGGCGTGAGGCCGATGAGCAACCAGGACGAGACCTCTGAGAAGGCCCCCAAGTCGGCCCCTGAGAACCCGCTGCGCAAGAAGCTGCCCGAAGAGGTGCCGGCTGAGGTCCCGGAGACACCGAAAACCGAGGCTCCTCAGACGCCGAAAACCGAAGCCTCGGAGGCTCTGGAGACCGAGCCGGAGCAGATCGAGCCGCCCCTGTCCGGTCGCCAGCGGCTGGTGAACGGCCTGTGGCCGCCACGCCTGTCACGTGCGCAGTTCATCGTCGCCCTCCTGCTGTTCGGCCTCGGCTTCGGCCTGGCCGTTCAGGTGGCGTCCAACAGCGACGGCGACGGTGCCCTGCGCGGCGCGCGTCAGGAAGATCTCGTACGCATCCTCGATGAACTGGACGACCGTACTCAGCGTCTGGAAGAGGAGAAACGAGGTCTCGAAGATCAGCGCACCGAGCTGGAGAACAGTTCGGACCAGGCCGAGGAGGCCCGCAAGCAGACGGTCGAGAAGGAGAAGCAGCTCGGCATACTTGCGGGCACGGTGGCGGCGCAGGGACCCGGCATCACGCTGACCATCGACGACACGAAGGGGACGGTCGAGGCCGACATGCTGCTCGACGCGATCCAGGAGCTGCGCGCAGCCGGAGCGGAAGCGATCCAGGTCAATGGCGTACGGGTGGTCGCCAGCACCTATCTGACGGACGCGAGCGGAGGTGGAGTGAGCGTCGACGGGAACAAGATCAGCCCGCCCTATCGTTTCAAGGTCATCGGCAGGCCGCAGGACCTCGAACCGGCGCTCAACATCCCCGGCGGGGTGGTGCAGACTCTGGAGAAGGAGCAGGCCACTGTCACGGTGGAGCGCTCCGACAAGATCGTCGTGGACGCCTTGCGACCAGCGAAGCAGCCTGACTACGCTCGGTCGTCCTCCCCGTGAGGCGGGGGCGCATGCGGGCCGCTCGTCGAGGGCATGACGTTGCGGGGGGTCGACGCACCGAATGGGTGGTGCGTGGTGGAAACTGTCTGGTGGATGCGGACGTTGTGAGGATGTCTGGCTCGACCGCTGTGTGTAATCAGGGTTCGTCCTGCCCCACGGGCGGGTCTGTTTCGGTCAAGGGGAATCGCCCGTGAAGTTGTTTGCGAAGTGGTTTGGCAAGAGCGCGAAAGAGGGCAGCGACAATGCCACTGCCCGACATCGCGCATCGCGCCATGAAGATGCCGAAGGGCAGGGGGAGCGCCCGCTGTTCCGAGATCAGCTCGGTGGCCCAGGTGGTGACATTTCCGGTGGTCAGGGCGCGCCGTCTGTTGACCCTGCCCAGTCCGGCCGCATAGGTTTCGGGGAACCGTCAACCTCAAGTGCGGGTGGAGGGTTCTCCCCCGACCCGTACGCGTCCAATGCCCAGGCAGGACAGCCGCGGCAGGAGGATCCGTCCATGTCGGCCCTGGTGTGCACGAGGTGCGGGAACCGCAACGCGGAGAACAGCCGGTTCTGCTCCAACTGCGGCGCGCCGCTGCGGGCCGGAGCGGCCGCCGAGCGCCCGTCGGAGACCACCTCGACGATCTCCATCTCGGGCCTCGAGGCCTATGACGCCGAGGCCACCGGCCAGACGCAGATGCCCATGCTGTCTCCCGAGGCGCAGGCAGCTGTGGACGCGCTGCCGCTCGGCTCGGCACTTCTGGTGGTGCGCCGCGGCCCCAACTCGGGCAGCCGCTTCCTGCTGGACAGCGACCTGACCACGGCGGGCCGTCATCCGCAGAGCGACATCTTCCTGGACGACGTGACCGTGTCGCGTCGCCATGTGGAGTTCCGTCGGCAGCCGGACGGCACGTTCACGGTGGCGGACGTCGGCAGCCTGAACGGTACGTACGTCAACCGGGAGCGGATCGACTCCGTCCCGCTGTCGAACGGCGACGAGGTGCAGATCGGCAAGTACCGGCTGGTCTTCTACGCGAGCCAGCGGGGAATCTGACCCTCCCCCAGAATCCGTCCGGGGGGACCCCAGGGAAGGGCCATGCTTCAAACACCGAGCGGCGGTGCCGGGAACGGCGCCGCCGCCAGTGGGCTGATGAGTATCGGCACGGTGCTGAACGTACTGCGCGACGAGTTCCCCGAAGTCACCATCTCCAAGATCCGCTTCCTGGAGTCGGAGGGGCTCATCGAGCCGCAGCGGACGCCGTCGGGGTACCGGAAGTTCAGCCCGGAAGATGTCGAGCGCCTGGGCCACGTACTGAGGATGCAGCGGGACCACTATCTGCCCCTGAAGGTGATCCGCGAGCATCTGGATGCCATGGAGCGTGGTGAGGCGGTGCAGTTGCCGTCGCTGGGGCGGCAGCGTGACGGCGAGGCCGTCGACGAGCCGGAGGGACCCACCGCGGCGCGGATCGGGCGGGCCGAGCTGCTGGCCGCGGCCGAGATCGGTGAGCAGGAGCTCGATGAGTGGGAGTCGTACGGGCTCATCATGCCGTTGCCGGACGGGGGTTACGATGCCGAGGCGGTGACCGTGGCCGGCCTTGTCGTGGAGCTCGGGCGCTTCGGAATCGAGCCGCGGCATCTGCGCGCCGTTAAGGCCGCCGCCGACCGTGAGGCCGGGCTCGTGGACCAGGTCGTCGCCCCGCTGCGCCTGCACCGCAATCCGCAGACCCGGGCACACGCGGAGGCGCGGACCAAGGAGCTGGCGGGGCTGGCGGTGAAGCTGCATGCCGCGCTGGTGCAGTCCGCGCTCGGAGTACGGCTGCCCTGAACCCGAGGCATGTGCCGAGGCCGGATCGGCCGCGCGTTCCGTGCTCGACTACCCAAAGATGCCGAGCACGGCCTAGGGTTGCTGTGTGAACGAGCTCGACGTCGTAGGTGTCCGGGTCGAAATGCCCTCCAACCAACCGATCGTGCTCCTGCGTGAAGTGGGAGGCGACCGTTACCTCCCCATCTGGATCGGGCCGGGGGAGGCGACGGCGATCGCCTTCGCACAGCAGGGCATGGCTCCCGCGCGACCGCTGACCCACGACCTGTTCAAGGACGTGCTGGAGGCCGTCGGCCAGGAGCTGACCGAAGTGCGCATCACAGACCTGCGGGACGGTGTGTTCTACGCGGAGCTGGTGTTCGCCAGCGGAGTCGAGGTCAGCGCCCGGCCGTCTGACGCCATAGCGCTGGCGCTGCGCACCGGGACGCCGATCTACGGCAGCGACGGGGTGCTGGACGACGCGGGGATCGCGATTCCGGACGAGCAGGAGGACGAGGTGGAGAAGTTCCGCGAGTTCCTCGACCAGATCTCGCCCGAAGACTTCGGGACCAACAGCCAGTGACCCGGCCTGATCCTCCATAACCAGGGCCCCGGCTTCGGGGCGAATATCCAGTGACCCTCCGGGACCGCCGGACGACAGGGCGTGCGGCGGTCGCGCCGAGAGTATTCGGCTAGCCTTTCCCCGCGGTGGGGCACGGGAAACCACTCCTAGGGTGATTATCACTCGGCGTGCCGAGTGCGGTGGTCGTTGACGCACCCCCGGTGACTGCCTACCGTCGAGAAGGCAGGTCAAGGACGGAGGTCGGCGTGAGAAGCAGCGGCGACGGTACGGCTGGGGGTGCCCCCGGACGCAGTCCGGTGGAGAGCGGCCCGTACCCTCCCCCCAGCTCGCGGCTCCGTTCGAGCAGGGGGTACCCCCATCAGGGCAGCGCGGCCGACCACGCTCCGCAGCAGCGGCCGGCGGCGGTGCCGGACGGTGTCGGGGTGGTGTCCGAGGAGATCGGCTATCGCGGTCCCACGGCCTGCGCGGCAGCAGGCATCACCTACCGGCAACTGGACTACTGGGCCCGCACAGGCCTCGTCGAGCCGAGTGTGCGGCCCGCTTACGGGTCGGGGACGCAGCGGCTGTACAGCTTCCGTGACGTTGTCGTCCTGAAGATCGTCAAGCGGTTTCTCGACACGGGTGTGGCGCTGCAGAACATCCGTACCGCGGTCCAGCACCTGCGGGAGCGCGGATTCCGTGACCTCGAGCGCATGACGTTGATGAGCGACGGTGCGACGGTGTACGAGTGCTCCTCGCCCGACGAGGTCCACGCGCTGCTCCAAGGTGGGCAGGGGATCTTCGGGATCGCCGTGGGTGTGGTCTGGCGGGACGTGGAGAGCGCGCTCTCGCAGTTGCACGGCGAGCGCGTCGACACGGGCGAGACGCTCGTCGGACATCATCCCGCGGACGAGCTGGCGCGGCGCCGCAACCGCGCGGTTTGAGCGAGCGGTCGGAGGGGCGAGGGCCCTACACGCCGGGGCGAGGCTCCTGTGTACGGGGGCGTTGTCAGTGGCGTAGGGCAGCATCGGATATGTGAGAACCGCGCCCACGATCCTGCATCTCGACATGGATGCCTTCTTCGCCTCGGCGGAGCAGGCAGCCAAGCCGAGCCTGCGCGGGAAAGCAGTCATCGTGGGTGGACTCGGGCCGCGGGGTGTCGTCGCGACCTGCTCGTACGAGGCCAGGGTCTTCGGGGTCCATTCCGCGATGCCCATGGCGCAGGCGCGACGGCTGGCGCCGAACGCCGCGTATCTGGTGCCCCGTTTCGGGTTCTACCGCGAGATCAGCGAGCAGGTGATGGGGCTACTGCGGGAGCTGTCGCCGCTGGTGGAGCCGCTGAGCCTGGACGAGGCGTTCGTAGATCTGGAGGCCCGGGGAGCGGCCTGGGACGAGGCTTCGGCGCGGCTGGCGGGGGCGAAGCTGCGTGCGGACATCCGGGCCGTCACCGGGCTGACCGGGTCGGTGGGGCTCGCCGCCTCCAAGATGCTCGCGAAGATCGCTTCCGAGCAGGCCAAGCCCGACGGTCTGGTAGTGATAGAGCCGGGGACGGAGCGGGAACTGCTCGCTCCCATGACGGTGCGCATCTTGCCCGGGGTGGGGCCGGCCACCGGGGACCATTTGCGGCGGGCCGGGATCACGACAGTCGGGGAGATCGCCGAGGCGGGTGAGGACGAGGTCGTGCGGCTCCTCGGGAAGGCCCACGGGATCGCGTTGTACGCCATGGCGCTGGCGCACGACGAGCGGCCCGTGGTGGCCGAGCGGGATACCAAGTCGGTGTCCGTCGAGGACACGTACGACGTGGACATCCACGACCGGGTGCGGGTGCGGATGGAGGTGCAGCGGCTCGCCGACCGGTGTGTGCGGCGGCTGCGCGGCGCGCATCTGTCGGGGCGGACCATTGTCCTCAAGGTGCGGCGGTACGACTTCTCGACGCTGACCCGTTCCGAGACGCTGCGGGGTCCCACGGACGACCCCTCGGTGGTGCGGGAGGCGGCCGCGCGGCTGCTGGAGTCCGTGGACACCACTGGCGGCGTACGGCTGCTGGGGGTCGGGGTGTCGGGGCTCGCCGACTACACGCAGGAGGATCTCTTCGCGCAAGTTCAGGCGCAGGCCGAGGCCCAGGCTCACGCGGATGAGCCGGGACATCAGACGCAGGACGAGGCGGAGGAGTCGGCCGAAGAGCAGGAGGCGCCCGCCGTGCGGCGGTGGTCCGCGGGGCATGACGTACGGCATGCCGAGTTCGGGCACGGGTGGGTGCAGGGCAGTGGCATCGGGCGGGTCACGGTGCGGTTCGAGACGCCCGACTCCGAACCCGGGCGCGTACGCACCTTCCGGATCGACGATCCGGAGCTGGAGTCGGCGGATCCGCTGCCGCTGCGCTCCGCTGGGTAACGCGGGCTGGAATCTGCGGGTCCGTTGTGGCTGGTCGCTCCCCCACTCTCGGCTTCGCCCCACTCTCGGCTTCGCTCGAGCGGGGGGACCCCCATGAGCGGGGGGACCCCCATCGCGGCGGAGCCGCATATGTCACAGCCCCGCGCCCCTAAGAGGCCTGCGGCCTCCGGGGCGCGGGTACCGCACCGGGCTTAGGCAAGCCCGCTTAGGACTCGTCCGAGCCTGCCAGGTGGCCGAAGTCGCGGTCCGGGGGCGGGGGCGGGGGTGTCACGTCGAGGCCGTAGTGGTGGTAGAGCTGGAGTTCCTGCTCCGGGGAGAGGTGGCGGCCGACGCCGAAGTCGGGGGCGTCCTTGATCAGGGCGCGGTCGAAGGGAATCCGCAAGGTTCCCTCGACCAGTTCGCTGGGCTCCAGGGGCACGAAGGCATCTCTGCCGAACAGGCCGGTGCGTATGGCCGCCCACTCCGGAGTACCGGTCGCGTCGTCGAGATAGACCTCGTCGACGGTGCCGATCTTGTGGCCGTTGCGGTCGAACGCCTTGCGGCCGATCAGGTTGCGCGGATCGATGTCGGTCTGCACGGGCCCTCCAGCTGGTCACAACTCATCCGTCAGCACTACGCATCCATAAGCACTACGAAAGAGCACTTTGCGGTGGGCGGCCACTCGGAGGGTGCCCGCTGGTACGCTGTCAACGGCCGCTGACCCCGTGCGGGAGAGTCCTCCAAGGCTTCATTGGAGGCGCCGAAGGAGCAAATCCTCCCCGGAATCTCTCAGGCCCACGTACCGCGCGGACGAGGCCACTCTGGAAAGCAGAGCGGGTGTCGACGGCTTCCGCTCTCACCGACGGTGAAAGCCGGAACGCCGTACAACCGGCGGGCCGGTGAAGCTCTCAGGTTGAGATGACAGAGGGGGAGGCCGTCCGGGCACCGCTCCGTGGTGCCCTCGAAGGTCGTGGCAGACCAGGAGGCCTCCGTAAATGACCGCCCATCGCATTCCGCTTTCCGAGCTCGAACGGGGAATCCCCTTCGAGCAGCGCCACATCGGGCCCGACACCGAGGCCCGGGCCAAGATGCTCGCGCAGGTGGGGTACGGCTCGCTCGAGGAGCTGACGGCCGCCGCGGTGCCGGAGGTGATCAAGGACGCCGAGGCGCTCGCGCTGCCGGCCGCGCGCTCCGAGGCCGAGGTCCTCACCGAGCTGCGCTCCCTCGCGGACCGTAACGAGGTCCTCGACTCGATGATCGGGCTCGGTTACTACGGCACGTTCACGCCGCCGGTGATCCTGCGCAACGTCATGGAGAACCCGGCCTGGTACACCGCGTACACCCCGTACCAGCCGGAGATCTCGCAGGGCCGCCTGGAGGCGCTGCTGAACTTCCAGACCATGGTCGCCGACCTCACGGGTCTGCCGACGTCGGGTGCCTCGCTGCTCGACGAGGGCACCGCCGCCGCCGAGGCCATGGCGCTGTCGCGGCGCGTGGGCAAGGTCAAGAACGGCGTCTTCCTCATCGACGCCGACGCGCTGCCGCAGACCATCGCCGTCATCGAGACGCGCGCCGAGCCGATCGGCGTCGAGGTCGTCGTCGCGGATCTCGGCGAGGGCATTCCGGCCGAGGTCGCCGAGCGCGGCGTGACCGGCGTGCTCCTCCAGTACCCGGGCGCCTCCGGTGCCGTACGGGACATCAAGCCTGTGATCGAGCAGGCGCATGAACTGGGCGCGATCGTCAGTGTCGCCGCCGATCTGCTGGCATTGACGCTGCTCACCTCGCCGGGGGAGCTCGGCGCCGACATCGCGGTCGGCACGACGCAGCGTTTCGGCGTACCGATGGGCTTCGGCGGGCCGCACGCCGGATACATGGCGGTGCGCGAGAAGTTCGCCCGCAACCTGCCGGGCCGTCTCGTCGGTGTCTCGCTGGACGCGGACGGCGACCAGGCATACCGGCTCGCCCTGCAGACGCGGGAGCAGCACATCCGTCGGCAGAAGGCGACCAGCAACATCTGTACGGCTCAGGTGCTGCTCGCCGTGATGGCCGGGATGTACGCGGTCTACCACGGTCCGCAGGGCCTCAGGTCGATCGCGCAGCGCACCCACCGGTACGCCACGATCCTCGCCGCGGGTCTGAAGGCGGGCGGGGTCGAGGTCGTCCACGAGGCGTACTTCGACACGGTCACCGTCCGGGTGCCGGGAAGGGCTGCCGAGATCGTCGCAGCGGCGCGTGAGGGCGGGGTCAACCTGCGTCTCGTCGACGCCGACCAGCTGTCCATCGCCTGCGACGAGACCACCACGCGGACCCAACTGGGCGCCGTCTGGACCGCGTTCGGCGTCGAGGGTGACATCGAGGCGCTGGACGCCTCCGCCGCGGACACGCTGCCCGCCGCGCTGCTGCGCACCGACGAGTACCTCACGCACCCGCTGTTTCACCAGCACCGCTCCGAGACCGCGATGCTGCGCTATCTGCGCCGCCTCGCCGACCGTGACTACGCGCTCGACCGCGGCATGATCCCGCTTGGCTCCTGCACCATGAAGCTCAACGGGACCACCGAGATGGAGCCGGTCACCTGGCCGGAGTTCGGGCAGCTGCACCCCTTCGCGCCCGCCGAACAGGTGCAGGGCTACCTCACGCTCATCCGTGAGCTGGAGGAGCAGCTCGCCGAGGTCACCGGTTACGACAAGGTGTCGCTCCAGCCCAACGCCGGTTCGCAGGGCGAGCTGGCCGGCCTGCTCGCCGTACGCGGATACCACCGCGCGAACGGCGACGAGCAGCGCACGGTCTGCCTCATCCCGTCTTCCGCGCACGGCACGAACGCGGCGAGCGCCGTCATGGCCGGCATGAAGGTCGTCGTCGTGGGCACCGCCGAGGACGGCGAGATCGACGTCGAGGACCTGCGCGCCAAGATCGAGCAGCACCGTGACGAGCTGGCGGTGCTGATGATCACGTACCCCTCGACGCACGGCGTCTTCGAGGAGCACGTCGCCGACATCTGCGCGCAGGTGCATGACGTGGGCGGTCAGGTGTACGTGGACGGAGCCAACCTGAACGCGCTGGTGGGCCTCGCCAAGCCGGGCCGCTTCGGCGGTGATGTCTCGCACCTCAACCTGCACAAGACGTTCTGCATCCCGCACGGCGGCGGCGGTCCGGGCGTCGGCCCGGTCGGTGTACGCGCGCATCTGGCGCCGTATCTGCCGAACCACCCCCTGCAGCCCGCCGCGGGCCCCGAGACGGGCGTCGGCCCGATCTCGGCCGCTCCCTGGGGCTCGGCCGGGATCCTGCCGATCTCCTGGGCGTACGTACGCCTCATGGGCGGCGAGGGGCTCAAGCGGGCCACGCAGGTCGCCGTGCTGAGCGCGAACTACGTGGCCAAGCGGCTGGAGCCGCACTATCCCGTGCTCTACACCGGTCCCGGCGGGCTGGTGGCGCACGAGTGCATCATCGATCTGCGACCGCTGACCAAGACGACCGGCGTGAGCGTCGACGACATCGCCAAGCGACTGATCGACTACGGGTTCCATGCGCCGACGATGTCCTTCCCGGTGGCCGGGACGCTGATGATCGAGCCGACCGAAAGCGAGGATCTGGCCGAACTCGACCGGTTCTGCGAGGCGATGATCGCCATTCGTGCGGAGATCGAGAAGGTCGGCTCGGGGGAGTGGCCGGCGGACGACAACCCGCTGCGGAACGCTCCGCACACGGCGGCCGTGCTCGGCGGCGCGTGGGAGCACGCGTACAGCCGTGAGGAGGCCGTCTTCCCGGCAGGGGTGTCGGCCGCGGACAAGTACTGGCCGCCGGTGCGGCGGATCGACCAGGCGTACGGCGACCGGAACCTGGTCTGCTCCTGCCCTCCGATGGACGTTTACGACGAGTAGCCGGCGTAATCGCTCCCGGGCATACGTCGGGGCCGGTTCCGGGATCTCCCGGGGCCGGCCCCTCATATGTCCGAGCAGCGTGCCTGGCGTCGCCGGTGGTGCGCCGCGCGGCTCAGGCGGCGGTCATCACCTGCGCGCTGATCATCGGTCGGTGCGGGTCGATGATCCGGCCGTCCGGCAGGAGCTCACCGGTGTCCTCGAAGAGCAGGACGCCGTTGCACAGCAGGCTCCATCCCTGCTCCGGGTGGTGCGCCACGAGGAGCGCTGCTTCCCGGTCGGCGGAGTCGGCTGTCGGACACGGTGGCTGGTGCTGGCACATTGATGGGATCTTTCGCTGGGTAGTGAGATCGGTGATCGTCGTGGTGTCTGTCCTGCGGCTCGATGTGGTGTTCATGGCCGCCCCCCGTTTGTCAGTCGGTACGGAACCCAGTGTTGCCCTATAAACGTCCATCCGCAGGGATTTCGCGGTGACGCTTCTCACAGGTTGATGACGCACCACCCGTGCGGATGGTTCATTCCAACTGGGCTGCCCGTTTGGGTGGTTCCAGGGGGTCGGATAGGTCTAGTTCGAACGGGCCGGGCGTGCGCTGTGTCCCCACCGCGTCACTGCGTGCAGCAGTGTGCCCCGTGGCCGGAGTGGGACCACGGGGCACGGAAGCCGAGGTGTGTTCAGGCGGGTGAGCCGAGCAGCGGGGGAGCGGCGGCGGGGGTGAGCCGGTTGGTCAGGACGGGTAGCAGTTCGGCCACGCGGTGCGGGCGGTGCGAAGCGATGCCGGGCGGCGCGGGCGCCAGGGGCACCAGCAGATCGGTGGCGGCGGGATGGCCTTCGGCGCCGTCGGCCGTGCAGTCGCCGTGCAGCCAGAGCGTGAGCATGTAGAGCTCGGGTACGGAGAGCAGGCGGGCCTGGTACGACTGCGTCATGGCCTCCGCCTGGCGCAGCGCGCGCTCGGTGGCGGAGACGTACGGACCCTCGAAGAAGTGGGAGAAGGCCCAGCCGTCGGGGGTCAGCCTGGTCTCGGCAGCCGCTACGGCAGACCCACCGCAGCGGATGAGGAAGCGCCACCCCGCGAGACGGGTGGCCGAGGCGCCCGCCGGCGTGATCCGGTCGAGCACGTGGACGGGCAGCGGGAGGTCGGGTGTGGCGGGCCCCTGGGCGTTGCGCAGGGATGGGGTGGGTGCCTCGCGGACGGCGGTGGGAGAACCGAGGGCCGTGAGGACGGTACGTACAGCGGGCGCGGGAGCCGGAGGGACATGCAGCGGCATGGTGGGTCGCCTCTCATTCGACAGGCACAGGTGGCGCGAGGACGGGGGCGGACGACGCTGTCAGCACTCGGGGGCAGAGGGGCGGGGGTCCCCGGCCTGTGGGTCACCGTGCTGCCTGTCGCGCGGCGTCTGGCGCGTACGCTCGCATCGAGGATCTGCTGTCGCTTTGCGATCGCACGCATCAGACGCTGCGCGGCTCACCTTTCGGTGGATGACGTCACTGTGACGACAGGGCCAACGACCGCGAGCGCCGACTCTCTGCCTCGTTCGCGAAGTTTATACGACCCGTGTTCGGACAGTGTTTCGTCTAGCCGTTGCGTGGATTAAGGGCAAGGCACCATTCGGCCGTCGATAAGTGCCTTTGATCCCGATTCTTCGGAGGTATCAGGCGACGACCTCGGCATTCGTCACCGAAACGGTCGGCTGGATGTCGTCGGCGTTTTTCACGAGACCGCAACTCGTCGGAGGCGAGGTCACTGCTCGGCGAAAAACCGTGCATTGCCTCATGCCGCGTGAATGTGCCTGGATGGCCTGCGTTCAGAGTAGCGCGCAACAGGCTTGTCCAGGACGTTATCGATCGCATTGCCTGGGCATCATCCCCCGTGACCCGGGACGTCAGCGGCCGGTTCGTCGGGCTGCCCAGTCGAGGAGGGACGCTTCGATGGGGGAGAAGGTCGAGGCAGCGTCGTTCGGCCTGTCCGATCGCCAGCGCTACCGAGGCAAGCTCCGGCAGTGCCTGGCGGGGCTTGAGCGGCTGTTGGCGGAGGAGCGGTTCGACCGCCCGAAGAATCTCATGGGTCTGGAGATCGAACTCAATCTCGCGGGCCCGGACGGCATGCCGCGCATGATGAACGCTCAAGTACTTGAACGTATCGCCAGCCGTGATTTCCAAACAGAACTCGCCATGTTCAATCTGGAAGTCAACATTGCCCCACATCGATTGGGAGGCCGGGTATTCGACCGCCTCGCCGAGGAGCTGCGGACCTCACTCGCATATGCCCATCGCAAAGCGAACGAGGTCGACGCGGGCATCGTGATGATCGGCATTCTGCCCACGCTCGCACGCGACGACCTGGTCTCCGCGAACCTCTCCGACGTGGACCGCTACACCCTGCTCAACGACCAGATCGTGGCGGCCCGCGGCGAGGACTTCACACTCGACATCGACGGCGTCGAGCGGCTCAGCTGCACTTCCGCGTCCATCGCGCCCGAAGCCGCCTGCACCTCCGTGCAGCTGCACCTGCAAGTCACGCCCGGCCGTTTCGCCGACGTGTGGAACGCCGCGCAAGCGATCGCCGCCGTACAGGTCGCGGTCGGCGCCAACTCCCCGTTCCTGTTCGGCCGTGAGCTGTGGCGCGAGTCCCGGCCGCCGCTGTTCCTGCAGTCCACCGACACCCGTCCGCCCGAGTTGCAGGCCCAGGGCGTCCGTCCGCGCACCTGGTTCGGAGAGCGGTGGATCTCGTCGGCGTACGACCTCTTCGAGGAGAATCTGCGCTACTTCCCGGCGCTGCTGCCGATCTGCGACGAGGAGGATCCGCAGCGCGTCCTGGACGACGGCGGCATACCCCGGCTCGGCGAACTCGTACTGCACAACGGCACCATCTACCGCTGGAATCGCCCGGTGTACGGCATTGACGACGGCGTCCCGCATCTGCGTGTCGAGAACCGCGTACTGCCCGCCGGTCCCACCGTCACCGACGTCATCGCCAACACGGCCTTCTACTACGGGCTCATACGAGCCCTCGCCGAGGACACCCGGCCCGTGTGGACGCGGCTGCCCTTCGAGGCTGCCGCCGCCAACTTCGACCACGCGTGCCGGTACGGCATCGACGCACACCTTCAGTGGCCGCGGCGTGGCCGGTACGGCGGGACGACGCGGGTGCCGGCGGTGCAGCTGGTGCGGGACGAACTGCTGCCGCTCGCGGAGGCGGGCCTGGACGCGTGGGGCGTCGAGCCGGCCGACCGGGACCTCTACCTCGGTGTGATCGAGGAGAGATGCAGACGGCGGGTGAACGGGGCGGCCTGGCAGTCCAGTACGTTCCACCGGGCGCTGGAGACCGGCATGGACCGGGAGGCGGCGCTGGCCGCCACGACGAAACGTTATTGCGAGCTGATGCACCTCGGTGAGCCGGTGCACACCTGGCCGGTGGGGCTGCCGGAGCCGGCGATTCCGCTGGTGTGAGCTCGCGCCCCCGCTGCCTTCGCGATTTGGTCGACCTCGTCCTCGATCGCCGCCACGGTGCCCCCGACGACGGCGAGAACAAGCGCCGCCGTGCGCGCGGAAGGGGGTCGGCTGTCCTGCCCCCGTGCCGGTCGGGCAAGCTGTGACGTCCCATGCGGTGGTGCCCTCCCCCCTGCTTGATCCGTGAGCCGTACGGCGCGGGGCCAGGATGGGGACGAGACGGGATGACACAACTGGAGGCACATGTGCAGTCGGAGGCGGGGGCGGTGGCCGATTCTTATCCGGCGGAGCGGCCGGCGCGGCGAGTTTTTCGCGATGAGATGCTGCTTGTGCTGGGGGTGTCGCTCGGTGCGAGCGGGGTTTCCGCGCTGATCAGCTTTGTCGGATCGGTGACGAAACCCGGGGGACTGAAGGATCAGGCGGCCAATCTGAACGCCTCGGCAGCGCCCGGGCGGCCATGGCTTGATCTGGCCTGGCAATTGTTCGGGATCACCTCGGCTTTGGTGCCGGTCCTGCTCGTCGCGCACCTTCTGCTCCGCGAGGGGGCAGGGATGCGCACCATCGGCTTCGACCGGAGCCGTCCGTGGCCGGATCTGGGCCGTGGTGCGGCGATCGCGGCGGTGATCGGCAGTACCGGGATCGCCTTCTACTTGGCGACCCGCAGCCTCGGCTTCAACCTCACCGTCGTCCCGGAATCGCTGCCCGATGTGTGGTGGAAGTATCCGGTGCTGGTCCTCTCCGCGGTGCAGAACTCCGTCCTGGAGGAGGTGATCGTCGTCGGGTATCTGCTGCGCCGCCTCGGCCAGTTGGGCTGGACGCCGGGCACCGCGCTGATGGCCAGCTCCGTGCTGCGCGGCTCGTATCACCTCTACCAGGGCATCGGCGGGTTCATCGGGAACATGGTCATGGGCGTTGTCTTCGTGTACCTCTACCGCCGCTGGGGTCGCGTCGGACCGTTGGTGGTCGCCCACTCACTGCTCGACATCGGGGCGTTCGTGGGGTACGCGCTGCTGGCGGGCAAGGTGGGGTGGCTGCCCACTGCATGAGCGCTACGGAGCACAGAAGGGGCGTACGGGGATGTCGTACGCCCCTTCTGTGCTGTTCACGCGTGGAGTTCGCCCTCGATGACGGTGACCGCGCGGCCTGTGAGCAGGGTGCGGTCGCCGTGGAGGTGGGTGTGGACCAGGCCTGAGCGGGCGGAGGCCTGCAGGCCGGTGAGGTTGGGGCGGCCCAGGCGGTCGGACCAGTAGGGGGCCAGGGCCGTGTGGGCGCTGCCGGTGACCGGGTCCTCGTCGATGCCCATGTTCGGGAAGAAGCAGCGCGAGACGAAGTCATAGCCCTGCGAGGGGTCTTCGGCGCGGGCCGTGGCGATGATGCCGCGCTCGGAGTACCGGGAGAGGGCCTTGTGGTCGGGGGCGAGGCCCCGGACGGTCTTCTCGTCGGTGAGTTCGATGAGCAGGTCGCCGACGCTCGGGCCGGTGTCGTGGATGGTCAACGGCTCGGCGCCCAGAGCCTCGGCCACGCCTGACGGGACCTCGACCTGGGTGAGCTGGGCGGTCGGGAAGTCCAGGGTGATGGAGCCGTCGTTGGTGGTGGCGGTGAGTACGCCGCTCCTGGTCGCGAACCGTACGGGCCCCTGGACGGCGTCCGTGGTGGCCAGCACGTGCGCGGTGGCCAGCGTCGCGTGGCCGCACATGGCGACCTCGGTGACCGGCGTGAACCAGCGCAGCGCCCAGTCGGCCTCGCCGTCCTCCGGGAGGGGGTGGGCGAACGCCGTCTCCGCGTGGTTGACCTCCAGGGCCACGTTCTGGAGCCAGGCGTCGTCGGGGAAGGCGTCGAGGAGGAGGACCCCGGCCGGGTTGCCGGCGAAGGGGCGGTCGGTGAAGGCGTCGACGATTCGAATCCGCATGGAGCTGACGCTAGGGCTGGACCGAAGTCGCAGGCCAAGGCCAATTCGGGGTGGGTGGACCGGGAGTGGGCTGGTTCGGGGCGGGGTGCGGGCGTGATCGGTGGCAGGCAGGGGCTTGCCAGGCGAGCTGTTCCGATATATCGTTGACGCATCGCGACCGATCAACGATGGAATGGAGTGATTGCGATGCGTTCCCACGGAGAGGAATTCGGACCGGGCTTTGGACCTGGTCCTGGACGTGGACACGGTGGACCCGGCCCGCATGGCCGGGGAGGCTTCGAAGGGCGCCGCGCCGCCTTCGGGCCCTTCGGGCCGGGCTTCGGTCCGGGGCCCTGGGGTGGCCGCGGAGGTCGGGGCGGTCCGCGGGGCAGGGCGCGGCGCGGCGACGTACGCGCGTCGATCCTGGCTCTGCTGAAGGACCGGCCCATGCACGGCTACGAGATGATCCAAGAGATCGCCGAGCGCAGTGGCGGGGCATGGAAGCCCAGCCCCGGCTCGGTGTACCCCACCCTCCAACTGCTGGAGGACGAAGGCCTGATCACCAGCGCGACCGAGGGCGGCAAGAAGCTGTTTTCGCTCACCGAGTCGGGCCGTACCGCGGCCGACGAGGGTCCCGAAGCGCCCTGGGAAGAGGCCGGGCGCGGGGTCGACTGGGAGGCGCTGAGCGATATCCGGCAGGCCGGTTTCGGTCTGATGGAGGCGTTCGGCCAGGTCTGGAAGACCGGCAGCAAGGAGCAGCGCGAGAAGGCGCTGTCCGTCATCAACGAAGCCCGGAAGAAGCTGTATCTGATTCTCGCCGACGAGGACTGACGGGATGAGGGCTGATGGCCCGACTGCCCGGTGGCTCGCACCAGGGGGTACTTCGGCAGCGAAGTACCCCCTTCGGCATGGAGTGATCAGGTCTGGGGCGACGCGCTCTAGGTCACCAGCCCGCCCAGTTTGCGCAGCGATTCGTTGAGGGCCGCCGTTGCCGAGTCCTTGAGCTTGCCCGCCATCAGTGAGACGGCGGCGCCCGTGAACTCCCCGTCGATACGGACCTTGGTGGCGGCCTCACCCTCAGGCGTGAGTGTGTAGCGCGTGGCGACGGTCACGGACATCGGTCCCTTGCCGCGGATCGCCAGCGTACGGGCGGGCTCCAACTGCTCGATGGTCCAGTCGACTTCAGCGGGGAAACCCATCAGCTTCATGTGTTCCTCGAAGGTGCCGCCGACTTCGAGGGTCTCGGGGCCGCCCTTGGGGAAGCTGGTGTGCGTGGAGTTCCACTCCCCGTAGGAGGAGAAGTCCGTGAGCTGCGCCCAGACCTTCTCGGCCGGCGCCTCGATCCGTGCTTCCGCGCTGACTTCGGCCATGTGACCACCCCTTCGTGTCAGGCGCTGCGCCGGGCGCAGCTACGGTGTCGCGGAACGTAGCCGCCGGGCCCGCAACATTCAATACTGATGAACCGTCAGAAAGTTGGGGCCCCGTGGACGTGCGCCGGAGCAGGGTGGTCGCGCGTGGGGCGTGAGGCAAGGCGGCGCGCGCTCCGTCAGGGGCAAGGGAGTGATGTCATCCGTAAGGAGGAGAATCCGCCTACGCCCACCCAACCTGTGTCGGACGCGAAAATGCTTCCCGCCGAGGATGACTCGGCTCGAAGGGACTGATGGGGTAAGGGGTGTGCAACCCCGTATTCCCCGGCAGCAGGCCGCCGATCGTGGCTTGAAGCGTATGGACATCGAGGCCGGGCTCAGTGAGGAGCTGGCGGCGGTGGTCGCCGGTGCGCGCAGAAGGGCGCTGCGGGACGGGGACCGGCAGATCGACACGGCTCATCTGCTGCATACGCTCCTGGAGTCCGACCCCGAGGTGTATGCGGTCTTCGACGGCGGGCCTCGGATCGCGCGGCTGCTCGGCTATCTCGTACAGCGCAGCATCGGCTACGGCCTGCGCTGGCAGAGCGGCGTGGAGGACTCCGGTGCCGTGCCGACCGTACGGGAGGATGGCTGGTCCCCGGTGGCGGCCGGCGCCATGGAGTACGCGTGCGCGCTCGCCGCACGGCGAGGCGGCGAACTGGCGGACGGCATCGATCTGCTCGCGGCCATCGTCGCCGATCCCGAGTCCCGGGCCGTGGAGGTGCTGGAGCGGGCGGGAGTCGACGTGGCGACGCTACGGGCCCGTCTCGACGCCGCGGTGGAGCCCGGCGTCGAAGCCTGAGGGGCGGCGAACGCTCCAGGGTTGGGCCGCGGGCGGTTTCCGGGGGTACGTCCTAGTCGTGCGCGTCCAGCCGTCGAGACAGGTGTCATTGAGGGTGACGCTCCTGTCGTCGCCTGTCATCATGTGCCGGTGCGTACGTCTGAGAGCAGTCACGGCAACCAGGGAAGAGGCGTTGGGCTGGGCCTTGCGCTCGTGTCGGCGGTCGCCTTCGGGGGATCCGGTGTCGCGGCCAAGCCCTTGATCGACGCGGGCCTCGACCCGCTCCATGTGGTGTGGCTGCGCGTCGCGGGCGCCGCCGTGGTGATGCTGCCGCTCGCCGTCCGCCACCGGGGGCTGCTGCGCACGCGCCCCGCGCTGCTCGCCGGGTTCGGGCTGCTCGCCGTGGCCGGCGTCCAGGCCTGCTACTTCGCAGCGATCTCCCGGATCCCCGTCGGGGTCGCGCTGCTCGTCGAGTACCTCGCACCGGCGCTGGTCCTCGGCTGGGTGCGGTTCGTGCAGCGCCGGCCGGTGACCCGTGCCGCCGCCCTCGGAGTCGTACTCGCCGTCGGCGGGCTCGCCTGCGTCGTCGAGGTGTGGTCGGGGCTGAGCTTCGACCTCCTCGGACTGCTGCTCGCGCTCGGCGCGGCCTGCTGCCAGGTCGGCTACTTCGTCCTGTCCGACCAGGGCGGCGACGCGGGCGACCAGGCCCCGGACCCGCTCGGCGTCATCGCGTACGGCCTGCTCGTCGGAGCGATCGTGCTGACGCTCGTCGCGCGCCCCTGGGGCATGGACTGGTCGGTCCTCGGCGGCGGCGCGGACCTGAACGGCACGACGGTCGCCGCCGGATACCTGCTGGTCTGGATCGTGCTCGTCGCCACCGTCCTCGCGTACGTCACCGGCGTGCTGGCCGTGCGCCGGCTCTCCCCGCAGGTCGCCGGCGTCGTGGCCTGCCTCGAAGCGGTCATCGCGACTGTCCTCGCCTGGATCCTGCTCGGGGAGCACCTGTCGGCGCCGCAGCTCGTGGGCGGCGCGCTGGTGCTGCTCGGCGCGTTCATCGCTCAGTCGTCGACGCCCGCCAAAGGCTCGGACGGGCCGGTGACCAGTGGCGGAGGCGACGCCGAAAAGGAGTTGTCGGCGCGGAGGGGCGCCGCCTAGGCTGCCGATCATGCATTCGGACGCACTCGTTCTTCCTCCCCCCGCCGCCTGAGGCGGGCCCTCCGGAATCCACGTCCGACCGCCGGTCGGGCGGAACGGTGCTGCCCGCAGACGAGTCCGAGGACCTTCCACGCGCCGCTGATCTCTGCGCGTGACGTGGTCCTTTCCGAACTGCGTATCTGCGGAGAGAACACGTGTCGAATGCTGCTTCCGGCCTGCCCATCGGGCGAGGCCTCCTCTATCTGACTGTCGCCGGCGCCGCCTGGGGCACCGCCGGCGCGGCCGCCTCGCTCGTCTACCGGGCGAGCGACATGGGCCCCATCGCCCTCTCGTTCTGGCGCTGTGCGGGCGGACTCCTCCTGCTCCTTGCCGCCCGGCTGCTGCGGTCCCGGCCGCGTCGTACCGAACGGCCGCGCCTTCGTCCTCGTACGACCCTGCTGCGGATTGGGATCACCGGTCTCGGTCTCGCCGTCTTCCAGACCGCGTACTTCGCCGCCGTCGAGGCGACCGGGCTCGCCGTGGCCACCGTCGTCACCCTCGGCGCCGGTCCCGTGCTCATCGCGCTCGGGGCACGGCTGACCATGGGGGAGCGGCTCGGGCGGGGCGGGAGCGCCGCCGTCGTCGGGGCGCTCGCCGGACTCGCGGTGCTGGTGCTGGGCGGCGAGGGTGCGACGGTGCGGCCCTGGGGTGTGGCGCTCGCGCTCGTGTCCGCCGCCGGGTACTCCGTGATGACGCTGCTGACCCGGTGGTGGGGCCGTGACGGCGGGGCCGACGCGTCCTCCACCACCGTGGGCGCGTTCGCCGTCACGACGCTGTGCCTGCTGCCCTTCGGCCTGACCGAGGGCCTGCTGCCGCAGACCGACGAACTCGCCCAAGTCGTGGCCTTGTTGACGTACATCGCCGCCATTCCGACCGCCCTCGCATACGCCCTGTACTTCGCGGGAGCCGCCGTCGTCCGCTCGGCCACCGTCTCCGTGATCATGCTTCTGGAGCCGGTGAGCGCGGCGGTACTGGCCGTGGGGCTGCTCGGCGAGCGGCTCACCGCGGCGACGCTCGTGGGTACGTTGCTGATGCTCGGCTCGGTCGCGGGACTCGCGGTCGCGGAGGCGCGAGACGGCGCGGAGCGTATGCGGGAGGCGCCCGAGGAGGAGCCTCAGAGCGTCGTCAGGTAGTCGGGCAGTTCGACGCCAGGGGCCAGGTCGTCGGCCGGGACGGGGGTGCCGTATCCCTTGTGGAGCGGCACCACTCCGGTCCAGTGCGGGAGGGCCAGGTCCTCGGGTTCGTCATTGGGACCGCCCGTTCGGAGCTTGGCGGAGACCTCGCCGAGGTCGAGCCGGAGTACGGCGGTGGCGGCCAGCTCCTTGCTGTTGGCGGCCCGGGAGTCCTGCGAGCGGCCCGGGACCACCTGGTCCACGAGGGCGTCGAGGGCTGCGCGCTTCTCGTCGGGGTCCGTCACCTGGTGGGCGATGCCGTGCACCACCACGGAGCGGTAGTTGAGCGAGTGATGGAAGGCCGAACGGGCCAGCACCAGACCGTCGACGTGCGTGACGGTGAGGCAGACCGGGAGCCCCGGCTCGGCCTGGCCCGCCATCCGCAGCGGACGCGAACCTGTCGAGCCGTGCACATAGAGCCGCTCACCGATCCGGCCGTACAGCGTGGGCAGCACGACCGGTGCTCCCTCGCGGACGAAGCCCAGATGGCAGACGTACCCCTCGTCGAGTATCGAGTGCACCGTCTCGTGGTCGTACGCGGCACGCTTGCGGGAGCGGGTGGGGACGGTGCGGTCGGTCGGGGTGTAGGCGGCGGGCCGCGGGGCCGTCTGCGTCATGGTGCTCTCCAGCTTTCCGTGTCGTTCGCGTGCTCGCCGTGCACGCTTGCCTGAATATATTGCACTAGTGCATAATCTTCTTTGTGCTAGGAGAGTATCGGATCGAGGGAAGGCGCGCAGCCGAGATTGCGGCCAGCGTGGAGCGCGCGGTGGGCTCCGGAGGCCTGGAGCCTGGTCAACTGCTGCCGGCCATGCGGGAGTTGGCGGCCGATCTTGGCGTGAATCCCAATACCGTCGCGGCCGCGTATCGCACGCTGCGGGAGCGTGGGGTCATCGAGACCGCGGGCCGCCGCGGCAGCCGCGTACGACCCAAGCCGGTCACGACGGCGCGAGAGCTCTCGCGCCTGGATGTGCCGCCAGGGGTCCGGAACCTGTCCGACGGAAACCCGGATCCGGCCCTGCTGCCCGCCCTCACCGAGGCGTTCGCGGCGGCAGCAGCCCACTCGGACCGCGAGCCGGTGCTCTACGGAGAGGCCGCCGTGGAACCGGGGTTGGCGCGACTCGCGCGCGCGGACCTGGACGCGGACGGCGTACCGGACGGGCCCGTCACCGTCACCTCCGGAGCGCTCGACGCCATCGAGCGCGTGCTGGCCGCTCACCTCAGGCCCGGGGACGCGGTCGCCGTCGAGGATCCCGGCTGGCGCAGCGTCCTCGATCTGGCCCCGGCGCTCGGGCTGCGTACGCTCCCGGTCGGCGTCGACGACGAAGGGCCGCTGCCCGACGACGTACGGGGCGCGCTGCGCTCGGGTGCCCGAGCGCTGATCGTCACCGACCGCGCGCAGAACCCGACCGGCGCCGCCGTGAGCGCCACGCGCGCGCGTGCCCTGCGTTCCGTGATCGAGGAGCACCCTCAGGCCCTGCTCATCGAGGACGACCACGGCCATCGCATCGTCGACCTGCCGCTGCACCCGCTGGCCGGCGTCACCCAGCACTGGGCCTTCGTGCGCTCGGTCGCCAAGGCATATGGCCCCGACCTGCGGCTCGCCGTGTTCACCGGCGATCCCGTCACTGCCGACCGCGTCCAGGGGCGGCAGCGGCTGGGTCCGGGCTGGGTGAGCCATCTGCTGCAACGGGCCGTGGTGCGACTGTGGGCGAGCGGTGCGGTGGATGTACGGGCGGTCGCGGCGGCGTACGGGCGGCGGCGTGACGGGCTGATCGGCGCGCTCGGGGAGCGCGGCATTGAAGCGTACGGACGCAGCGGGATGAACGTATGGGTGCCCGTGCCGGACGAGACCGGGGCCGTCGCACGGCTGCTGCATTCCGGTTGGGCCGTCGCTCCGGGCGCCGGCTTCCGGGTGAACTCGCCGCCCGGCCTGCGGATCACCGTCTCGACGCTCGCCCCGCACGACATCGGGCCGCTGGCGGACGCGGTCGCCTCCGCCATCGGCCCGGCGCCCGCGCGTCGTTACGTCTGAACTCGCCCCCTAGGCCCCCGACTTGGGCCTGGACTGGGTGAGTGCCGCGCCCGCCAGCACGATGGCCGCGCCCACCGGTGTCGACCAGGTCAGCGACTCGCCGAGGATCGCGACGCCTGCGGTCGTGGCGATGACCGGGATGAAGTACGTGACCATCTGGGCCGTCGTCGGGCCGACCTCGGCGACCAGGCCGTACTGGACCAGCATGGCGACGCCCGTGCCCAGCGCGCCGAGCGCGACGATCGCGAACAGCGGCAGGACCGCGAACCGGTTCGGCAAGGTGGTGAACAGCGGCGTGACCACGGCCAACTGGACGGTCGCCAGCAGTAGTTGGGCGCCGGTCAGCGAGAGGTTGGAGTGGCTGGAGCCGGCCAGGGTGCGCCGGAGGTAGATCCAGCCGATCGGGTAGCTGAGCGAGGCCAGCAGGGCCATCGCCGTGCCCGTGGCGTCCAGGCCCTGGAAGCCCTGCCAGGCGCCGAGCACAGTGAGCACACCGAGGAAGCCGATGCCGAGACCGGCGACCCGGCGGCGGGTGGGCCGGTCCTCGGAGAGGGCGACCAGCGACAGGGCCATGCCCCACAGCGGCGAGGTCGCGTTGCATATCCCCGCGAGCGTGGACGGGATCGTCAGCTCGGCGTACGCGAACAGGGAGAACGGCAGGGCGTTGAGAAGGAACGCCGCGACCGTCAGATGCCCCCAGGTCCGCGTCCCGCGCGGCAGCCGCTCCCGCTTCCAGGCCATCGCGGTCGCGAGCACCAGGGTGCCGAACACCAGCCGTCCCAGCGTCACTTGGAAAGGTGCGTACCCTTCCGTACCGACCTTGATCAGCAGGAAGCTGAAGCCCCAGATGAGGGAGAGGACGCCGAAGCGGATGCGCCAGTCGAGGGTTCGGCGCTTCGATGCGGCGACGACGGGTTGGGCCGTACGGGCGCGGGGTGGGGTGACGCTGCTCATGTCGGCCACGATGGCGGAGATGATCTCGTAGCACAAGCGAGATTTTTCTCCCTGTATCTCGTAGAATTGCTTACATGTTGAACCTGGAGCGCCTACGTACCCTCGACGCCCTCGCCCGGCACGGCTCGGTCAGTCGTGCGGCCGAGGGGCTGCATGTCACTACCTCGGCCGTGTCCCAGCAGATGTCCAAGCTGGAGCGGGAGGTGGGGCAGCGGCTCGTCGCCAAGAACGGGCGGGGGGTGCGGCTCACCGATGCCGGGCGGTTGCTCGCCGAGCATGCCGCGCGGATTCTGTCCCAGGTCGAGCTTGCGCAGTCCGATCTGGAGGCGCAGCGGGGGCAGGTGGTGGGGGAGTTGCGGCTTTCCGCGTTCCCGACGGCCGCGCGTGGGCTGTTCCCCGCGGCGCTTGCCGCGCTGCGGGCCGAACATCCTGGACTACGGGTTCGCTCGCAGGAGCTGGAGCCCCAAGAAGGCGTTTTCGCGGTGGTTCGGGGCGATGTCGACATGGCGGTCGTGCTCGACTGGTACAACAAACCGTTGCCTGTGCCGGAGGGGCTGGTCAAGGCTTCGCTTCTTGACGATGCCGCCGATGTGGCGATGCCCGCCGGGCATCCGCTTGCCGAGCGGGACGAAGTGGATCTCGAGGAGTTCGCCGACGACGAGTGGATTGCCTGGCCCGAGGGGGAGTTCTGCCACGAGTGGCTGTTCTTCACGCTCCGTGCCAAGGGGATTGAGCCGGTTGTCGCGCACCGGGCGGAGGAGCACCACACGCAGCTTGCGCTGGTTGCTGCGGGGCTCGGCGTGTGCGTCGCGCCTCGCCTCGGGCGCGGGGCGGTGCCGGCCGGGGTGCGTACGGTGCCGGTTCGCCAGCGCGTCACCCGGCATGTGTACGCGGTGTGGCGTGCCGATGGGGATCGGCGGCCGTCTGTTCGGGCGGCTGTGGAGGCGTTGCGGGTGGCGGGGGGTTCGTAGGGGGTTCTTTCCCCAAGCCCGCCCCTTCCCGAAACGGGGGGCTGCGCCCCCAGACCCCCCACAAGAGGGGCATGTTGCGTCTCGGCTGCGGGTTCGTTGTGGCTGGTCGCGCAGTTCCCCGCGCCCCTGAAGGGGCGCTCCCGGAGCCGCCAGCTCCCATCGGAGCCGTTGAACCTACGTCACAGCGAGGCGAGTTTGCGGAAGTCCCAGGACTTCACCGCCTCCGGCGTCAGCCGTATCCATGCGTGCCTGCCGTCGTGCGGCATCTCGTCCAGGCCGAAGTTCTTGCGCGCGAACAAGGGCTCCACGGCGTCGAGTTCGGGACACGGCTCGCCCGTGCGCGGGGCCTCGCCGATGAACTCGACGGTGCCTGACAGCTCCACGCCTCGCAGCTCCCCGTACTCCTCACCCGTGTCGACCACCACGGCCACACGGGGGTCGCGTCGTAGGTCGGACCAGCGTTTGCTGCGGGTGATCGAGTACAGCCAGAGGGAGGTGTCGTCCCAGGCGTACCAGAGGGCGCTGAGATGGGGGGCGCCGTCCGCTGAGACGGTTGCGACTCGGCAGGTGCGTTGGGTTCTCAGGAACTCGTCCAGCTCGTCGGGGGTCATCATGATCTTTCGGCCCCGGCGCTGAGTGGCGGTCATACGGTTCCCTCTCCTCCGGCTCGGCGTCAGGAAAGCATGAGCCGTCTTCCGTCCGCATGCAATGGCCGTTACGCTCGCCCGCCATGCCGTCGTACGAAGAGCTCAGTGAACTCCTCGACCCCGCGACCACGGTCCTGCTGACCGTCGAGTGCCAGCAGGGTGTCGTCGGCCAGGACAGCGCGCTGCCCGAACTCGCCAAGGAGGCACGTGCGTCGGGTGTCCTGACCCGCATCGCCCAGCTGGTCGCCGGGGCGCACGAGAGCGGAGTACAGGTGATCCACGCGATCGCCGAGCGTCGCCCCGACGGGCGCGGCGCCAATCACAACGCCCGGCTGTTCCGGGCCGCCGAGCGGCTGCCGGTGCAGCAGCTGTCGGGGACGATGGCGGTACGCGTCGCACCGCCCATCGAGGTCGCCGACGAGGATCTCGTCGTACGCCGACTGCATGGACTGTCACCGATCGCGGGCACCGACGTCGACCCGCTGCTGCGCAACCTGGGCTGCCGCACGCTGATCGTGACCGGCGTCTCGGCCAACGTGGCCATACCCAACGCAGTGTTCGACGCCGTCAACCGCGGCTACACCGCCGTCGTGCCCAGGGACGCCATCGCGGGGGTGCCTTCCGACTACACCCCCGCGATGGTCCGCAACACGCTCGCCCTGGTGGCCACCATCACCACCACGGACGAGGTGCTGGCCTGCTTCAGGCGTCCGCGCAGGATCACGCGAGCATGATCGAGTCTCCCTCGACGGTGATGTTCGCGGTGGCCAGCGCACTGGTCGCGGGCCCCTTCTCGACACTGCCGTCCGTGACGCTGAACTGGCTGCCGTGAGCGGGGCAGGTGATCAGGCCGTTGTCAACGGCGTTGACTTGCTGCTGCTGGTGCGGGCATGTCGTCGAGAAAGCCTTGAACTCGCCGGCCGTCGGCTGGGTGACGACCACCTTCTGGTCGGCGAAAACCTTGCCGCCGCCCTCCGGGATCTCGCTGGTCTTGGCCAGCGCATCACCGCCGCCGCCCGAGCCGGAGCCGGCGGAACTGGATGATTCGGATGCGCCCGATGAGCCGGACGAACTGTCGTCGGAGCCTCCGCACGCGGTCAACGCGGCGGCGGCACCGGCCGCGCCGAGTGCCGCAAGGATCGTGCGACGGCAGATTGCAGGGGCAGGTTGGGCAGACTGAAGCGATTCGCTGGACATGTGGCGGTCCCTTCCACAGATGTACAGATGTGCTTTGGATCAACGCGGAATGCGCTGATCCACACCAAGGTGTACGCGGACGTCACCAAGGTCGTTCACAAAGTACTTGAGTTCTTGATGAAATCGAGATCAAGCCGGAGCAGGGTGTCTACCACGCCCTCCTGTGTGACCAAGTGGGTCGAACCGGGCAGCGGCAGCACGCTGTGCGGACGGCCCGCCGCAAGCAGCGCCGCCGAGAAGCGCAGCATGTGCGCGGGCGCCACGTTGTCGTCGGCCATTCCGTGGACGAGCATCAGGGGACGCATGAGCTTGTGCGCGTGCGCCACCAGGGAGCAGCGCTCGTAATTCTCCGGCTGGACGTCCGGATGTCCAAGGAAGCGCTCCTTCCAGTGCGTGTCGTACAGGCGCAGATCGGTCGGTGCCGCGCCCGCGACGGCCGCGTGGAAGACATCGGGCCGGTGCAGCACGGCGCCCGCCGCGAGATAGCCGCCGAAGGACCAGCCGCGGATCGCCACCCGGCTCGTGTCCAGCTCCGGGAAGAGCTCCGCCGCCGCGCCCACGGCGTCCGCCTGGTCCTCCACCACGGGCGTCAACTGGTCGCCGTGGATGGCCGTTTCCCACGCCCGGTCACGCCCCGGCGTGCCCCGCCCGTCGACGGTCAGCACGGCGAAGCCCTGCTCGGCGAACCACTGGTTCACCGCGTGCCACCAGGCCGCCGCCTTCACGACGGTCTGCATGCCGGGCCCCGAGTACGAGTGCACGATCACGGGCAGCCGACGTGTCCCCGGCTCGTACGACTCCGGCAAATAGAGCGCCGCTCGCAGCTCCCGCTCGCCGAGCGTCAGGAAGCGGGGCCGCGGCTCGATCATGGGCCGCTCGGCCAGCACCCGGATCCTCCCGGCCGGCCTGCCGTCCCGCAGCACCGTCACGGTCTGCCCGTCGAGCGTCCTGCTGTCGAGGACGACCGTCCCGCCTCCGACGGCGGCACTGTGCACGCCCGGCTCGTCGGTCAGCCGCACAAGGCCGCCGACCGGGTCGTACGACCAGACGTGGAACTCGGTCGGCTCCTCACTGGCGACGAAGAAGATCCGCTCACCGACCACGCCGACCAGATCATGGACGTACATGTCCTCGGGCGTACACATTCCGGTCGCAGGCATCCACAGTCCGCGGATCACGTCCTGCGTGGTGAGGACAGGACCGGCGGCGGTATGGACCGGCGTTCCGGGCACGAACTCCAGCCAGGCGGCGTCGCGTTGGTAGTGCAGCGTCTCGGTCGCACCCGACCACGGATCGATCCGGAGCAGATACGCCGAGCGCTGGTCCCTGGTCTGTACGACGGCGAAGGGGCCCGCATCGCCCCAGCCCGCCTCCACGACGTACTCGAAGGCCGCGTCGGTCCACTCGCCCGCCGGATGCGCCTCGGCGGCCTCCTTGGGGAGCCGTACCTCGACACGGTCGCCGTCGAGTCCCACCACGTGCAGCGACAGGTCCGCGTTGGCGGTGCCCGCCGCCGGGTACCGGACCGCGCGCGGCGGGCGCGTGGGATCCGACGGATCGCTGATGTACCACCGCTGGACGGGCGAGTTGTCGGCCCGCACCACCAGTAGCTCCTCCCCGTCCGGCGACCACCAGAAGGACCGCGTACGGTGCAGCGACTCGGCAGAGACGTGGTCGGCGAGTCCGTACGTCACCTGCGGGTTCTCCGGCCTGGCCAGCGCGCGGTCGGCCGTGCCGTCGATGCGTATGACGCGGAGGGCGCCGTCACTCACGTACGCGATGCGGGAGCCGTCAGGGCTGGGGCGCGGGGCGACGACCGGGCCCGCCGTGGGGATCCGGCGCGGTACGCCCTCGTCGGTGCGCACGGTCCAGAGGGCGCCCGAGAGGGCGAACACGACCAGGCGGACGGCCTCGTCGGTGGTGTACGAGACGATTCCGCCGGTCGTCTCGCGTGCCCGCTCCCGGCGGATCCGCTCGGCCTCCGGTACCTCGCCGCCGTCGCCGAGCGCGAGCGGGTCCGCGAGCAGGCGCTCCTCGCCGTCCTCGTACAGCCACAGGCAGCCGGCCGTGGAGCGGCCGCTCGTGGTGCGCAGGAAGAGCACACGGTCGCCGTCGGGGGAGACGATGAAGGCGCGGGGCACGCCGAGTGAGAAGCGTTTCGTGCGGGCGAGTTGAAGGGGGAGGTCTTCGGCGGTCACAGTGATCCTTTCGTGCGGGTGGAAAACAGGAACGCCCCAGTAGCCTGGGGCGATGCTCAAGGAAGTCAGTGCGACCCGTTACATCACGCCGCTGCGTGAGGGCGGCTCGCTGCCGGGGCTCGTCGAGGCCGATGACCTCGGAACGTACGTCATAAAGTCCTCTACCAGGTGGCCCTGACCTGCGGCAATGCGGTCGATCAGGTCTCTGACCTGCGCTGATCCTTCTTTCGCGTTCTTTCAAGCTCGTGCCCGGTTAGACAGTCGATTCTCCCCACGCGCTCCCCACAGCCGCCCATACTCCCCAGATCCTCTTCATCAGGCGATACCTGGGCGGCGAGGCGACCGCCGGCAGGATCGCACACGAGCTGGCCCGGCACTTCGCGGCCCAGTACCGCAACCCGCTGGGCTTCGCCTACGGGCTGCACGGCGGCATGGACGCTCGCCTGGAACGGACAAGCGGAGGTGAAGCGTGAGCCGTGCTGCCGCGGTCGCGGCCGTCGACCTGGATGAGAGCGGCTGGCTGCTCGATTCCGCCACGGGTGAGCCGGTGCCTGACCACCGATTGCGCAACTACTTCACGGAGCACCTCGCCCCGCCCGCCTGGGCGACGGACATCTTCGTCTACGTGCATGGCTGGCAGACGTCCCCCGACGCCGCCCATCGCACTGCCGAACGGCTGCTGAACCTCGTGCACGCCAACTGGGAGGCGGCCCCGGACAGGTATCCGGCCCTAGCGGCCGAGGGCTTCAGCCCGTGGTGTGTCGTGGTGCGCTGGCCGTCGTCCAGCCCGATCACCCCGACCGGCTACCGCAGGATCCGGGACCGCGCACACGCAATGGGCGCGCGTGACGGCTACGGACATGCCGCGTACATCCTGGGCCAGCTGCTCGGCTATCTGGACGCCGAGCGTGCCGACCCCGGGGCGGCACCGGTGCTGGCCAACCGTGACGGGCAGCACCTCCACCTGGTCGGACACTCCTTCGGCTGCCGGCTCCTGTGCGAGGCGGTGCAGTGGACGGCGGATGCCCGGCTCGAAGACACCCTCGGCTGGACGGCGGCAGCCCGTTCACCGTCTCGGCCGTTCACCGCGGACAGCATGCTGCTGTTCCAGATGGCTGCGCGGCGTGACGCGTTCCTTTCACTCTTTCCCTGCATCCTGCCGAGCGACGGGCACGACGGCGCCCCGCTGAGGGGTCCGGTCGTGGCCACGTACTCCCGCCACGACCGGGCGACAGGGTTCTGGCACCTGCGGGCAGAGCGTCAGCCAGGCATTGGGCACTCCGGGATCGGTCCGGCCCCTGCTCCAATGTTCACTACACGGCTGCTGCCACTGGACGAGCGGTATCCGCTCTCCGCACTCGACCATCGCTTCGTCAACGTCGATGCCTCCGACGTGTACGTGCGCGGTCGCCGTCTCAGCCCGGCGGGGGCCCACTCCGACCACGTGCGCCCGGAGTCGGCCCACCTGGTGCTTACCCTCGCGGACTATTCGCGCTGAGCGGCCCGCGCCAGCAGAACCTAGACGGCTCCGCGATCTCCATCGAACGGTGCTCAGTAGCGCCACGTACGTACCCGACACACCATCGCGGAGCAATGATCAGAACCTGTGGATGGCCCTCGGCGGGGACGTGAAGGAGCGCACCCTCCCGAGGGCGGCCAAGAGACCGGTCGGCATGTCGGTCAGCGGGAACTTCCGGTCAGGTTCGGCTGCTTGACGGGGTGGGGTGCATGGACGGACTCAGCCATGCAGGGTGGGCCGGTAGATGAGCTCTTGGATGTGGCCGTCGAGCGTCCGGCGCTCGATCAGCTCGAGGTCGAAGTCGGCCGCACCCTGGAAGATCGGCTCCACCCCGGTCTGACCGGTGATCACAGGGAAGAGCGTCACCTGGACGCGGTCGACCAGACCGGCGGCCATCAGCGCCCGGTTCACCGACAGGCTGCCGTGCGAGCGCAACGGCACCTCGGACTCCTCCTTGAGCCGCGCGACGACGTCGACGGCGTCACCGCTCACGAGGGTCGCGTCCGGCCAGTCGAGGGGTCCTTCCAGTGTGGTCGACACCACCGTTGCCGGCAGGCTCCTCATCCGCGTGACCCATGGGTCACGCACCTCGGACTCCTCGGTGCTCGAGGCCAGCATCCGTGCGAACGCCCGATACGTGTTGGCCCCGAAGACCATCCGCTGTTCCTGGTCGTACAGGGCGAGGCGGTGGTCGAGGAGCTCGGGGCCCTGCTTGCCCCAGTAGCCGCCCCAGTCGCCGTCGGGGCCGTAGGAGCCGTAGCCATCGAGGCTGGAAAAGACGTCGAAGGTGTAGGTAGCGGTCATGATGCTCTCCTTGAGTGCGGTTGATCGCCTGTTGGGGATACAGACTGGCAACCACGGCGAGACTCATCGCCCTTGGACTCCTGGAGTCCGGCCGCCCCGGATGCGGCCCCAGGGGCTGTACCCCGGCCAAGAAGGGGGAAAGTCAGCGTGATCGGCGACACGGCGGGCGAGAAGAAGAGCGTGGCACGCCGATCCACAGGTCTTCCGACGAGAAGCGCGCGAGAACGCGGAAATCTCCCGAAACTCTCACGTCAGACGATCTACACCGCCGACACCCGCCCACCACCAGTGCGAGCACCGGACCGTCGCCTCACACCAGCCCCGTGACCAGCAACTTCAGCTTGAACAAAGCCCATTCAACTCCCCGCCGTAGATCGAACACCTGCGGCTCATCGAGAGAGCGCCGGATGTGACCGCCACCGGGGTGCGCATGAGCGGAGACGAGTTCTACGGCGGCCGTTCGGACCGGATCGCACCCAAGTGCGGCGGACGTCAGCCCCGCCGCGCCGTCGCCTGTTTGGCCTTCACGTCGGCCGCGTACCGATCCACGTACTCCTGGCCCGACAGCCGCAAGATCGCGTACGTGATCTCGTCGGCGACGGCCCGCAGCACCGTCCTCTGGTGCGCCATCCCCGTAAAGCGTGAGAAGTCCAGCGGTTCCCCGAAACGGATCGTGACCGGCTGGCGTCTCGGCAGGACATATCCCGGAGGCCAGATCCGGAACGTCCCCACCATCGCGCACGGAATCACCGGTACCTGCGCGGCCAGCGCCAGCACCGCCACCCCGACCTTGCCCTTGTACAGCCGGCCGTCGGGGGAACGCGTGCCCTCCGGATAGATCGCCAGCAGTTCTCCCTTCGCCAGTACCCCCAGCCCCTTTCGGAGCGCCGCCTGCCCCGCGGCCCTGCCTGACCTGTCCACCGGAATCTGCCCGGCACCGCGGAGAACGAGCGCGATCAGTCGGCCCCTCAGGCCCGGCGCCGTGAAGTACTCCGCCTTGGCCAGGAAGGTGATGCGCCGTTTCAGGACCGCGGGCATGAGGAGGGGGTCCGCGAAGGACAGGTGATTCCCGGCGACGATCGCCGCGCCCTCCGCCGGAACATGCTTGAGCCCCTCGACCCGCGGCCGGAACAGCAGCCGCAGCAGCGGCCCCAGAAGGACGTATTTGAGCATGTAGTAGAACACGGCGGCACCCCGCTGCCGAATCGGCCCCCCGGTACCTCTGAGTCGGTTTGACAGGTCAGGTCCTCCCACCCCGGAACCGGTGGGTGCACTCAGGCAAGCCATCTGGCGGACCGGGCGAGCGAAGGCGCTGCGGTTGAACCCGCGCGGCCACTCGCCCGCGCCCCGCCATCCAGCCTGCCTCGCCCGCACCCGTCACCCGGATCGCCGTCCCCGACGTCTTCACCGGCTACCTCATGCAGTCGGCCGACCACAACAAGACGCAGAACGCGGGACGAGCCCTCCACGAAGCCATGAGTCACCGGTGACCGGTTCAGTCCTGGTCGAATTGCCGCCCACAACAAGGGGGCCAATCCTGAGGGGGGAGCCGCGCCGGGCGTCCGACCGAGGCCCGTTAATGGCGACAGCGAGGGCGTTTTACGTGGAAACATCTTCGTTCAATGATTGGGCGCTTGGCTGGGCGATCAGGGCCAGGAAGGTCTCGCACGGCGAGGTTGTAGCTGGACTTTTGGTGGATCTTGCGGCTGACCCCCGCGACGCGCAGAGCGCCCCGACAGTGGTCTTCCCGTTGGATCCCGCCGCCCGGGCCCTCGGGGTCCCGTCAGGTCGCCGGGATCGGTGCGATGGTCGTGCGCGGCACCCCGCGCGACAGCCTCTACACTCTGGACAGCCTGCTGAACCTGGACGGCGGGGTGAAGCCGGAGATGGTGGCGACCGACAACGCCTCGTACTCCGACATGGCCTTCGGTCTGTACAAGATGCTCGGCTTCCGCTTCGCCCGCGCTTCCGAGACCTGGCCGACCAGAGGTTCTGTCGGGCCGACCTGCTCGGCGGCGAGGAGCCGGCCGCCGGGTACGGGCCGCTGGAGGCCGTGGCCTGCAACAAGGTGAATCTCAAGCGGATCGCCACGCACTGGCCGGACATGCTCCGGGTCGCCGGATCGCTCATCACCAACCAGGTCCGGGCCTACGACCTGTCGCGGATGTTCGGACGCGAGGGCCACCCCATCCCACTCGGTGCCGCGTTCGCCGAGTACGGGCGGATCGACAAGACCATGCACCTGCTCGCTCTGGTCGACCCGATGGACGACACCTACCGGCGCTTGATGAACCGGCAGCTCACTGTCCAGGAGTCCCGCCATCGGCTTGCCCGCGCGATCTGCCACGGCGGCCGGGGCCAGATCCGCCAGGCGTATCGCGAGGGCCAGGAAGACCAGCTCGCCAGTCTGGGTCTTGTCCTCAACGCCGTGGTTTTGTGGAACACCCGCTACCTGGATGCCGCCGTGGCCCGGCTCCGCGCCGAGGGCCACGACATCAAGGACGAGGACGTCGCTCGCCTCTCCCCGCTCAAGGACCGGCACATCAACTTCCTGGGCCGCTACCTGTTCAACATCCAGGCCAGCGGCCCCGGCCAGGGCCTGCGTCCCTTCCGCGACCCGGAGGGCGAGGAGGACGATGAGGCCCTGGGTTGATCGGTCAACTGCCGGCCAGGGGCCTGGGTCAGTTGTGGGTGAGCAGGGTGGGGTAGTCGGTGTAGCCGGTGGGTCCGCCGGTGTACATCGCGTACTTGGCGCGGACGGCGTTGATCGGGGCGCCGGTGCGGATCCGCTGGACGAGGTCGGGGTTGGCCAGGAACGGGCGGCCCAGCGCGATGAGGTCGGCGCCCGTGGCCAGGAGGCGTTCGGCGGCTTCCCGTCCGCCGTCGGCGGGGATCTGGTCGGCGGGCAGGACCGGGTTGGCGATCAGAGTGCTGGTCCAGATCTCACGCAGCCGGGCGAACAGCGACTGCGCGGGGTCGGCGAAGGCGACGTGCAGGTAGACCAGCCCTTTGCCCGCGTTGGCCTTCACCAGGGAGGGGTACAGCTCGTCGGCGTCGCTGTCGGTGATGCCGTTGACGGTGTTCCCTGGGGAGATGCGCAGGCCGGTGCGCTCCGCGCCGATCGCGTCGACGACGGCGTCGACGACCTCGGTGGTGAAGCGGATGCGGTTCTCGACGCTGCCGCCGTAGGCGTCGGTGCGCTGGTTGGTGTTGGGCGCGAGGAACTGGTGGAGCAGGTAGCCGTTGGCGCTGTGGACCTCGACCCCGGCGAAGCCCGCGTCGACGGCCCGGCGGGCGGCAGCGGCGAAGTCGGCGATGGTCTGCCGGATGTCGTCGGACGTCATCTCGCGCGGGGTGACCGCCGCTTGGAAGCCGACCGGGGTGTAAATGGGCTCGGGCAGCGGGATCGGCGAGGGGGCGATCGGGGTGAGGCCGCTGTTGTCGGGGTGGCCGACGCGTCCGCCGTGCTGGATCTGGAGGAACACCGGTCCGCCGCCGGCGGCCTGGACAGCCTTGGTGACCTGGCGCCATCCGGCGGTGTGGGCGTCGGTGTGCAGGGCGGTGATGTTCGGGTAGGTCTGGCCGACCGCGTTCGGGGTGGATGCCTCGGCGATGATCGCCCCGGCCGTGGCGCGCTGCGCGTAGTACTCGGCCATCAGCGGGGTGGGCGTGCCGTCGCTCTCGGCGCGGTTGCGCGTCATGGGGGCGATGACCAGGCGGTTCGCCAGTTCGTGCGTACCGAGGCGAGCGGGGGTCAGGAGGGGCGAAGTCGTCGTTTCGTGAGTCATGTGGTTACCGTAGAAGTTGACACAAATGTGAGAATCAAGCGGAAATGATGTGATCTGCGTCATGCGAATTGGTGAGCTGGCCCGGCGTACGGGAGTCAGCGAGCGCTCGTTGCGCTATTACGAGCAGGAGGGCCTGCTGTCCGCCGAGCGGACACCGGGCGGGCACCGGGAGTACGCCGAGGCGGCGGTGGACCGGGTGCGGCGGATCCAGGAACTGTACGCCGCCGGCCTGTGCAGCTCGAAGATCGTGAAGCTGCTGCCCTGCATGCGTGACAGCGACGGCGGCCCGGCGGAGACAGCCGACGACTTCCTCGTGGAGGAGCTGACGGTGGAGCGGGCCCGCATCGACCGGATGATCGAGGACCTGCAGCGCTCCCGCTCCCTGCTGGACACCGTCATCAACAGCGCCGCCGCACCGCGCCAGGAGAACCAGCAGGAGACGGGCCCGGCTCCGCGGTCCTGACGCCCCTGTGCCTCCTGGGTGGCCCGCGCGGTGTGGATCATGTCGTCGAGCAGGCTGCGGGAGCGCCGAAGCTGGACGAGCGTGTGGTCGATGCGGGCGCAGTCGTCGGCCAGTTCGGCGGCGAGGGCCAGCCCCGCGGACGCGGACGGCCCTTCGCCGATAGCCGGTGCGCAGGAGAGCACCCGGGCGATCTTCGCTGCGTCGAAGCCCGCGCTGAGCAGCTCCCGGATCTTGGGCCCCGCAGTGCCCTGGGAGGTGTGCAGACCCGAGGAGAGCCCTGACAGAAGACCGGCGGGCAGTGTCTCGGTCATGATGACGATGAATGTGGTGCTGGCCATCGCCAGCAGTGCTCCCCAGGGGAGCCGAGCAGCAGCCGGGCGGGCGTGCGCTGCCGCCGGGCGTTCCGTGATGGTGGTGGATCAGCGCAGACCACGTCGAGCAGCCGCGGATCGATTCTCATAAATGACCAGTTACGAGAGTTCTGCGAACGCCCCGGGGCCGATCACGAATCCACAGGTCACCGTTCGCAGAACCCCTCTCAAAACCGACACGTTTTGCAAGGCAGTTCTGACAGACTGCCGAGGTGGACCTGACGCCCGATCAATGTCAGTGTCCGAAGTCGATTGCGCGGATGACTGAAGCCGCCTGCACGCGGTAGTGGGCGAGGTCGCGTTGGTGTCCGGACAGGTTGTTCCGACAATGCTTGGCCGTGAGCGTTGAGGAGAAGGGGAGGGACTGGCACGCGAGGATTACCCACCTGCGCGTCGCACTCCGCTTCCTGGTGGCCAGTAATGGGATGGTCGGGCAGAAGCCGATCGATCAGGCGTCGTCGGGTGCGTATTCGATGTAGAGAGGAGTGGCGAGGACGGCACGCCCCCAGGTGTCGTCGTTCGGCGCCGCCAGGACCCGAGCGTGTCCCCTGAGCATCACCGGCCCCGCCGCCCAACCGGAATGCGTTCGGACCGATCCGGCGACGGGAGTCAGGTAACGGAGCGCTTGCGGCAGGTGGTGGCCACTGTAGGACGGACCGGTGAACTCGCTCTGTGCGGCCTCGTCCGGCAGTTCGGCAAGACGCGCCGCGTACGCGCGCACAGCCTCCATGTAGTACGTGCCCACTGTCGTGACATGGGAGTCCGGCGGCTGCCAGCGGTCCAGGACGTTCACGGACGAGCCCACCAGGACGAAGGGTGTTCCCTTGGGGAACCGCTGGGCAGCGAGGTACACCAGGCCGGTGACCACCGTCTTGTCGGATGATTGCGGCCCAGCAGGCGCCGCGTCACCGTAAAAGAACTCGTCCTCGAACTGGATCCAGTCCCCCACCTGCAGGGCCTCGTCCGTGAACCACTTGACCTTTCGCTCCTGCTCGATCATCTCGATGACCGGTTCGAGCATGGCAGCCGATGGCTGGGGGGAGTCACCGGGGAGAGTAGTGGTCTTGAAGGAAGCAAGTCCGACGTTGACCCCGGCCTCGAAGCCGGCCTTCTTCCACAGCTTCTGCGGGACCTGCGGGCTTAAGACCTGCATCTTGTTTTCGGAGAGGTACAGGAGATCGCGCATCAATTCTGCTCCTACTGGATTGCCAGGTAGCGATGCAGGGACGTCTTAGAAGCTTTCCGCTTACCGATCAGCGGAGTTGGTGGGTCGAACAGGAGTCCTGATCGGGTGATCGCGCGGGCGTGGGCGCATGAAGACAGACACCTCACGATCCAGCGCGTCAAGCTGCAGCGACGAGTGCGGCGGGGAACGCGATGTGTTCGTCGAACAGCTTGCGGTGCTGGAGGCAGTGGTAGAGCTGGCCGATCATGCGGTTGAACATGCGCTGGGCGGCTGCGTGCCAGTCGCCGACCTCGCGTCGGCGCCGGTAGTGGGCCCCGGCCCCGGGTGAATGGCGCAGGGCGGAGAAGGCCCAGAGATAACCGGCGTGGTTGAGGCGGTCGTTCTTCACCCACCGGCGGGTGATGGCCGACTTCTTTCCGGAGGCATGGGTGATGGGCGAGGAGCGTTCGGGCGGAGATTTCTGTGTCCTCCGCCTCAACGAGTGGTCAGTACATACTCGCCCAGATGACTTTGCGGTCATGGACGACGACATTGACGCGCTTGCGGTTGAGGTCGTCGTGGCCGTCGGCGCACACGCCGTTCTCGCCCAGAACGCGGATGTCATGGCCGGACGCCGTCTCGGCGGCCCTCGCATCGCTCAGGGAGCGCCCGACGAGGTCCTCTCGTGAGCGTGCGTACCGGGAGGTCGTCGACGGGATGCAGTCTGAGCGATGTCCCTGTCCCTGTGCTTTCGCGGCCGTATGCACGGCACTTGGCGGCTTGTCCACCGGATCCGTCCCGCTGTTGGCGCAACTCGCGAGGAGCCCGACACCGAGTAGAAGCAGCGCGGCGACACGCACTCGCATGATTCGTCTCATGTACCTCAGACGCCGCGGGTACGTGTTCCGTTCGATCCCTACGGGTCCCAACGGCTGCGGCGCCGCAACGTGGAAAGACCTTGCCGGACGCGTCAGCCCCTGGACGTCTACCTTGCCCGACTCACCCGTGACCAGGTTCAGAAGCCTTCCACTTTGATCAGTCGAACAGGGTTCCTGTTCGGGTGATCCCACGGTGGTCGGGGCATAACGGCAGGGCCTCCTGGTAGCTCGGGGTTGCGATCCCGACCGAGCAGTACCAGGAGGCCCTGTGTCGCAGTCTTTCGTGCTCGCGTCCGTGGAGTCCAACGCGCCGTCTCCGGAGTGTGACTGTCTCGCGCACAGGTTCGGCAACGCGGCCGACGGGCCGGACCGCGTGCGGTGTTACCGCTCCGACCTGACGGAGGCGGAGTGGCAGGTCATCCGGCCGTTGCTGCCAGTGCCCGCGTGGCTTCAGGGGCGGGGTGGACGGCCGGAGGGCTACTGCCATCGCGTGATGCTGGACGCGGTCCGCTATGTAGTCGACAACGGCGTCAAGTGGGCCAACCTGCCCCGTGACTTCCCGCCGTACCGGAGGGTGCACGCGTTCGCCCGCCGCTGGCAGGTGACGGGCTTGCTCGCCGAGCTGCACGACCGGCTGCGCGACAAGGTGCGCCAGAAGGAGGGCCGCGAGGTGGACCCGACGGCCGCCATCGTGGACTCGCAGTCCGTGCGGGCGGCTGCGAACATCCCGCGCGCCACGACCGGCTGGGACGGCGGGAAGAAGGTGGGCGGACGCAAGAGGCACCTGGTGGTGGACTGCCTCGGCCTGGTCCTGGCCGTGGCGGTGACCGCGGCGAACGTGCAGGACCGCGACGCTGCCGTTCCACTGCTCGAAAGGCTGCGCAGGCTGTACTTCTCCGTCCGGCTCGTCTGGGCGGACGGCGGCTATGCGGGCCGGCTCGTCGGCTGGGCGGCCGAGAAACTCCAGCTCACTGTCGACATCGTCAAACGCACCGACGACACCAGGGGGTTCGTGGTGCTGCCGCGCAGGTGGGTGGTGGAGAGAACGCTGAGCTGGCTGATGCGCTCGCGTCGTCTGGCGCGCGACTACGAGACGCTGCCCGCCATCCATGCACGAGGCCATGGTGCTGTGGTCCATGACCATGCTCATGAGTCGCCGCCTGGCCGGGCGCCGGCCCTGTGCCTTCAGCCGGCCGGCGCCGGGAGCGGGCTGTACACCCCCGGCCGCACCTGGAGCGCCCACCCCCGCTCCACCAGGCGTTTCGCCTTCGACCGCAGCCCCTCGACCTTCGCCGGCACCGCCTGAAGGCCCAGGGTCGCGGCCAGCTGCTGGCACCGCATGCCCTCCCGGCCCGCTTCCGACTCCAGCACGGACATGATCCGCTGGTAGTCCGCGGGCAGGGCGGACGCTGCCATCCCCCCGACCCGTCGCGGCACCACCGACCCCGCCACCGCGCTTGCCACCGGCTCCGCGACTGCGGAAGGCGGCTCGGCCAGCACCTCGGCCACCGTCATCCGGGCATCGGCCAGCCGCGCCAGTCTGCTCTCCGCCTCGGCGAGCGCCCCCCGCACCCGCTCGGCCTCCTCCCGCAACCACGCAACCTCTTCCCGGACCTTCTTCTCCCGGGCCTCCAGCAGACCGAGCACCGACGGCACCAGCCACCTCCACGAGCGAGACGAACGGACGAACCACGCCCATCTCTCCCGCCGCAAATCGGAGTTCATGCCACCCAACCTGAACCAAACGATCACGTTCGGAAAGCGGATGGCGTCTGAGCGATGTGAGGGCCGCCGAGACGGCGTCCGGCCATGACATCCGCGTTCTGGGCGAGAACGGCGTGTGCGCCGACGGCCACGACGACCTCAACCGCAAGCGCGTCAATGTCGTCGTCCATGACGGCAAAGTCATCTGGGCGAGTATGTACTGACCACTCGTTGAGGCGGAGGACACAGAAATCTCCGCCCTGCGCCATTCACCCGGGGCCGGAGCCCACTACCGGCGCCGACGCGAGGTCGGCGACTGGCACGCAGCCGCCCAGCGCATGTTCAACCGCATGATCGGCCAGCTCTACCACTGCCTCCAGCACCGCAAGCTGTTCGACGAACACATCGCGTTCCCCGCCGCACTCGTCGCTGCAGCTTGACGCGCTGGATCGTGAGGTGTCTGTCTTCATGCGCCCACGCCCGCGCGATCACCCGATCAGGACTCCTGTTCGACCCACCAACTCCGCTGATCGGTAAGCGGAAAGCTCCTTACACCAGCCCCGTGGCCTCCGGTACACGGGACAGCTTCCAGACCCAGTACCACATGTACGTCACCACCACGGGCAGCATCCCCACCCAACCGAACGTCAACTGGGACAGTCCGGTCCAGGCGAAGATCCGCTGCGATGCGGAGCTCACCACGGCCGGCTGTGTCATACCCGAGCGGCGGGCCGACCTGGAGTACTCGCTCTCCGACCCGAAGCACGGTTCGGCCGCCGCCGCTTACAGCTTCGCTCAGGGATACCTGCGTGACTGGGCCCCGCTGAGCCGGGCGGACGGCCTCTCCGACGCCAACCGGGCACGCACGTGCGGTTCCCAGAGCAGCGACCCGTTCGTGCCCATGCCCGATTACGTTCCCAACGACTCATGCGACGAGTTCCCCTTCGCCGGCTCATTCGAGGGGGGAACCGATGGTGCCCAGTGCGCTGACATCCTCCCGCTGTATGAGAACGGCCAGTGGATGATCTACGAGGCCCGCGCTGACAAACCGGTCACCTACAACGAGCCGTGCGTGCGTGGCCACGTTGCCCTGGACGCCAACGAGTCCGCCGGCGGAAAGTACGGTTCGCTCGTGAAGAATCAGCGCATCCTCGACACCGAGAAGTACAACGTCAACATCATCGCCTGACCCCGGACACAGCATCACCGCGCCGGGGCCCCGGGGATTTCGGGGCCCCGGCCCCGCTCGTCGAAGCGAAGGGAGACGCAGGTGGAAGACAGCACGACCGGGCCGTGGGAATGGGCGAGGGATCCGCGCGCCGGAATGTGGTGCGTGACCTTCACCCACGGCATCGCACCAGAAGATGTACTCACCCGGTACGGGGCCGACACCTCATCCGCCCAGTTCCTCACCCGGCAACAGGCGGCTCGTCTCGACGACAGCAGCCTGCCGGAGGGATCGGTGCTGCGTGCCGGGTCGCTGGATGACTGGTCGTTCTGCTTTGAAGACTTCGGGGTCATGGGTGCGATGCCTGGCCCTCTGTCCGCGCTGTCCCAGGGCACGGAGTCCTTGAGTGTCCTGCGGGGCGGGGATGGCATGAACCGCTTCGCCCACTGGCGTGACGGGCAGTGCACGGAGCAGTTCGAGCCGGGCTTCACCCACACCAAACCAGATCCACCGCACCTGTGGTGGGACACGGTGCAAGAACGGCTTGACGCATCAGGCGAGGATTATCCCGGCCCGGTACCGGTGCTGGAAGCGGTCGCCCACCGCACCGGGGCCGTGCTCGACACGGCAACCCTGGACGGCTCGCTGCTCACTCTGCGGCTCGAAGACGGCAGCCGGACACCCGACCCGCCACTCCGCCCGCACCCCGCAGCTCCCCGCCCGCCAGGGCGCCGGCTTGGCCGCCTCGCTCCACCTGGGACGTCTCCGCCGCCTGCCACGCGGCGCGCCCTCAACCTCCCCACCACTCGCGACACATACGGCACCCAGACGGAGGAGTGAGGGAGGCGAGACACGCTCGCCCCGCCCAGGGCGCGGGACTCGGGTGCGAACCTGCAAGCGGTACCCGGACAGATCGGTGGTCTGTCCGCTGTCCGGGTTGGCGATGTGCAACCTGGGTTCGACGTAATTCGGTGGCCTGGGGTGGCTGATCGCCCACGGCCCCCAGCGGTTCCGTACCGGCGGCAACGGCGGCCTCGACCTGGGCCTGTCCATCGCCACCGGACAGGCCGGAGTGATCGGGGCCCGCCTGAGCTGGCGCAACCCGCCCGAGGGCGGCGCCGTCGCCACCATCACCCTCCCGCGACACACCCCCTAGCTCATGGCGAGGCGGAACCTCCCGTACGCGGCGATGTCTGGCCGGCACCGGCCTCGCTTCTGGATCAAAACGGGCGGGAAGTCAAGGCGTGGCGAGGCGAGGCAGACCGGCGTTTGAGCCGGTGGCAGTCAGGCTCCGACGGCGACCCAGGGGGAGGGTGGGCAGGCACGTCGCGTCGTGAGCACCGCCAGGGTGGGCCTGTGTGAGCCACACCACATGTCGGGGGTGCATAGCGGGGTAGGGGCCAGTGCCTTTATTAAAGGTGTAGGGGCGTACGGGGGTAAGGGACAACGCTGATGGGGCAGTTGCGGGCCGATGAATTCGACCGGTTCGTGGCGGCTCGGTGGTCGGCGTTGCTTCACCTGGCGCGGCTGCTCACCGGCGGAGACCGGCACCGGGCCGAGGATCTGCTGCAGGAGGCGCTGGTCAAGCTGTGGTTTGCCTGGCCGAAGGTGGCCGAGCAGGCGCCCGAGGCGTATGTGCGCAGGGTCCTGGCCCGTGCCGCGGCGCGCTCGGCACGGCGTCGCTGGTGGGGCGAGCACCCCGTGGACCAGCTGCCCGACCCGCCCGGGGTGGGGGATGAGACCGCCGCCGTGGATGAACGGACCCGGTTGGAGGCCGTGCTGGCGTTGCTGCCGGCCCGGCAGCGGGCCGCGGTGGTGCTGCGCTACTACCAGGACCTGCCCGAGCGGCACGTCGCTGAGGTGCTGGGGTGTCCGGTGGGTACCGCCCGTTCCCTCACGGCACGCGGCGTTGCACGGTTACGGCAGCTTCTGGCTGAGGCAGTCGAGCCGGTGGAGTGAAGAAGGGAGCCATGGATCACTTCGAGCAGGAGCTGGCACGGATGATGCGTGACAGCCAGGACGACATGCCCTATGAGGACCGGCACCGACACCGGCTGCAAGCCGGCGTTCGCGCCCGACGGCGGGCCCGGACGGCCTGGATGGTCACCGGATCCGTGCTGACCATTGCCGGACTTGGAGTCGGCCTGATGGTCCTGCCGAGCTCTTTCGCTCAGGGCGGGCCTGCCGGCCCTCAGCCCCGGCCCGTCACCTCTGCCGAGTCGGCCTCGATGCCGTCGACGGCCCGCCCCGCCTCCACCGCCAAGGAGGTGCCGACGTCGACCTGCACGTCAGCCACCGGGCCGGTGCCGATGCCCTCGACCGCCCGCTCCGCCTCCATGGCCAAGGAGGTGCCGATGCCGACCTGCACGTCAACTACCAGGCCGGCGCCGATGCCGTACCGCCCCTCAACCCCCGAGACGGTCCCGATGCCGACACGGACCTCAACCACCAGGTAGCGCCTCGGCCAGATGTACACGGTCCCGATGGGCGGGGCTGTCTGAGCCGGCGTGACGACCGCCGGGCAGCTGATCCCCGCTCGTCCCGCTCTCCACGAGTTGAAAGCTCACCACGTGATCCGTGAGAACGCGCCCGCGTCTGCCGACATGCCGCACAAGGCGGCAAATCACCGGCCGACCTCCTGGGAGCGGCGGCTGCGCCGCTTCGGGTACGTCGAGCGGCCGCGAACGTCCGTGCGCGACCGCCTGGTGGTGCCGTTTCCCGAGCCCGGGTCACGGCTGTGGCGCACACTCGGGCTGTCCCCGGCAGCGGCGGGCCGACTGACGCGCTGGTCAGGGTGGGGCGGGCCGCTCCTGGTGGCACTCCTTGCCGGGCTGCCGCGCTTTTGGCGTCTGGGCAGCCCGCACGACTTCGTCTTCGACGAGACCTACTACGCCAAGGACGCCTGGGCCCTGCTGCGGCTCGGCTACGAGGGCACCTGGCCGGACCGCAAGATCGCCGACCCGCAGATCCTGGCCGACCCTCAGGTGATCCCGCTCTCCGACACCGGGTCCTTTGTCGCGCACCCGCCGACGGGCAAGTGGGTGATCGCCGTCGGCGAGGGGATGTTCGGCCTCAACCCGTTCGGCTGGCGCTTCATGACGGCGGTCCTGGGCACGCTGTCGGTGCTGATGCTGTGCCGGATAGGCCGCCGCCTGTTCCGCTCGACGGTGCTGGGCTGCCTGGCCGGCGCGCTGATGGCGGTGGACGGTCTGCACTACGTGATGAGCCGCACCGCTCTGCTCGACCTCGTCGTCATGTTCTTCGTCCTGGCGGCGTTCGGCTGCCTGCTCCTCGACCGGGACCGGGCGCGGGCCCGGCTCGCGGCAGCCTTACCGGTGGCTGAGGACGGTCACCTACGCCCGGACCGGGACACCGGCGACCGCACCGGGACGGGAGCGCGTCCATGGAGGCTCGCAGCCGGCTTCTTCCTGGGACTGGCGGCCTCCACCAAATGGAACGGCCTGTATTTCCTGGCCTTCTTCCTCGTCCTGACCCTGCTGTGGGACGTCGGCGCCCGCCGTATCGCAGGGACACGCCACCCGTACCGTGCGGTGCTGCGCAAGGACCTCGGCTGGTCGGTGCTGTCCCTCGTTCCGGTCGCTGTGGTGACGTATCTGACGACGTGGACCGGCTGGTTCCTGTCCGACGACGGCTACGGGCGGCACTGGGCGGACGGCCGCGGCGGCACCTGGTCGTGGATCCCGGCCCCGCTGCGCAGCCTGTGGCACTACGAGTACAGCGTCTACCAGTTCAACGTAGGACTGCACACCCCGCACAAGTACGAGTCCAACCCATGGAGCTGGCTGGTCCTCGGCCGCCCCGTGCTGTTCCACTACCAGTCGCCGAAACCCGGCAAGGACGGCTGCCACGCGGCGGCCGACTGCTCTCAGACGGTCCTCGCCCTGGGCACGCCGTTGCTGTGGTGGTCGGCATGCTGCGCCCTGGTGTATCTGCTCTTCCGGTGGGCGCTGCGCCGCGACTGGCGCGCGGGCGCCGTCCTGTGCGCTGTGGGTGCCGGTTATCTTCCCTGGTTCCTGTACCAGGACCGAACGATCTTCTCCTTCTACGCCGTCGTCTTCGTGCCGTACCTGTGCCTGGCCGTGGCGATGATGCTGGGCGCGCTGCTGGGCCCGCCGGGCATGAATGACAAACGCCGCACACGGGGTGCGGTGGCGGCAGGCACGCTTGTCCTGCTGATCGCCTGGAACTTCATCTACTTCTTCCCGATCTACACGGGTCTGACGATCCCGTACCCCAGCTGGCACACCCGAATGTGGCTCGACACCTGGATCTGAACTCCATCCTCACGGTCGTGGTGTCGCACCGTAGCTCACCCGGACGGGACGGACAGGGCCGTGGCCGCGCCCCCACACAACGCCGGAGACTGGTCCCAGCCGTCTCCGACATCGACACGCGCCTTCACGGACATCGGCACCGGATCAACGTCCCTGGGGCGCATCACTTGGTGGGCCGCGCAACTCGTCTCACCTGCTCGGCCAGGTCCGCGAACACCTCGCACCCTGAGACCAGTGCCGTGAACGTCTCCTGTGTGTGCCGATCCGTGAACGGGTTCAGTGCGAAGCGCACCGTGGGTGTCCGACTGCGGGTGCTGACCGTCATGCCTCCAACGGCGAGGAACTCATCGCTGGGCTGCCAAACGGCCTGGAACGCCTCCGGCCAGCAGCGAAGATCCGGAAGATCCGTCCCGCTGAGGTCGACGACCAGGACAGTCGGCATCAGCTTGGCCTGGCGCAGCTTTCGCTTCTCCCGCAGCACGCCGGTTGCCACGTCCTGAGCCATGGCGATCACGTGGGGGCTGTTGAACGGCGCTGACGTGTGCATATAGCCCTCGTGACGACCAACCCGAATGGACAGCCACGAGGCCGGAATGCCGTCCTCGGGCCTCTCGGGGGAAGCCTGGACTCGCAGAGAAGAGACCCCAGGACTGCCGTCAGCCGGCAGAAACGCTTCAATGATCGCATATCGGACACTCGACCTGATGGTCACCGGCGGGATCGGGTCGGTCGAGATGCTCACGGCCGCTGGCAGACCACGCTCGCGGAGCCCTTGGCTCAGGGTGCGGCTCAGGTCCGACAGGCTCTTGGGGCGCCGGGATCCGATCTCGATGCCGAAGGTCTCCTGCCCGCTGCGGAGCAGGAGATCCGGGCCTTCGCCCGTGTTGAAGCTGAACGGGATGCCTGCCTCGCCCAGGTGGGAGGCGACGGTCAGTTCCGAGAGGTGAGTCCGGAACCGCTCCGTGCCCACCGCGCTCATGCTCTTGAACGCGCGAAAGTCCCCGCGTTTGCCCTCCAGCCCCTCGGGCGCCGCAGCCTCCAGGATGGTCAGCGTCTGCTCGACCGCCACGAGGATGGGGTTCCGCCACCAGGCGTAGGTGACGCTCGGGTGCAAGCCCGGCCGACGGGATTCGAAGTACCAGAGCAGTGGGTGCTCTTTCAGGCCGCCGAGCCACCTGCGAAGGACTGGAAGATCGCCACGGCCGTTCTGGGTGTTCACGCTCTGATGCTAGGGACGGTAGGGCTGCTGCAGCCAATAGAGTTATCTGCGGGACTGTCTGACGGAAGCCCAGTTGGCGGCCGCGCACACGCACCATCGGGCAGAGGAGTTGTTGCACGGACGGGGCGCGGACCGGCCGCCGGGACACAAGAGTCAGAGCGCCTCAGGTGGTTGGCCGTCAGCCGAAGGCGGCGAGCTGGATCAGTAGCTGCATGATCTGGGCGTCGCCGCCCCATTTGCCTTTCTGCTGGGCGTCGTTGAGGCGCTGGCCGAGGTCGCGGGCCTTTTCGGCGGCCTTGCCCGTTTCACCCTGCTGGATTTTCTGGTCGGTCTCGGCGGCGTCGCGGTACAGGTCGGGTGTCATGTTGCCGGACTATGCAGCAGGCTCTTCTGTGCCTCGCGCACCTGGAGGCCCCTCACCCAGCGCCAGGCTGGAGACGTCCTTGCGGGCCAAGTCCCGCCCGTCGGCCCGCAGCGTGAAGCCGCTGGGGCAGGACGGTATGGGGCACCCGCTGGTCGGGCTGATCGCGGTCGGCCCCAGTGCTGTAGCAGTGACGGGCGGTATCGGCCCTATCGCGCCTATCGTGCCGTGTCATGAGCGCTGTGGGTCAGTGTCGGGTGAACCTGCGGTAATCGATGAGGGCTGCTGCAGATACTCGTGGGCGATGTGCCGTCCGAGTATCAGCACCTCGACCAGGGCCAGTACGTTGCTCGTGTCCTTGCGTAAGGGCTCACGATGGCGACGAGGTTGTCCGGGTGGTGATCGTGTGGCGGGCTTGGACGTGGTTGGCGTACCACATCGTCCAGGCGGACAGGGCTCCGATGGCGACCAGCAGCAGTACTACGGACAGGCCGGCCATCAGGTCGGCGGGCAGGAGGTAGACCAGCGGGACGCGCAGGATCGATTCCAGCAGCATTCCCAGGCCCCACACCGCGGTCATCAGGACGAACGCGCGCCGGAAGGGCGGCACTTCGTCGTAGAGGCGGTCGATCTCGTCGCGCTTGGCCTGGTTCGAGCCGGCCCGGACCGCCACGAGCACCAGCGGGCTCCGGCCGGCGCAGCTCGCGAGCAGGATCAGCGCGGCCGCCGCGGTGCCGAAGGATTCCTTGACCAGGATGAACCGGGTGTCGCCCGTGACCGTCGACAGAACGAGCCCGATGGCCAACACCGCTGCGAGCAGGGCGGCGAACCCGTCGAACGACCGTGTCCGCACAGCGACCCAGACCATCCGTACCGCTGCCAGGACCGCGCCGGCGAGGAGCGCGATCTGCTCGCTCTGTCCCACCGTGCGCAGGATGTAGTAGGCGGCCAGCGGTACACCGGCGTCCCACAGCAGCAACCCGATGAGAGGGCTGCTCGATGGCTTTTCCCTGTCGGCCACGGTTACCCCGCTTGTTCGATCTCGTCCAGGAAGTTCAGGACGCGGGCGTTGACGTCGTCGGCGGATTCGCCCGCGATGGCGTGGGTCGCCGAGGGCCACAGTTCGGCCCGTACATCCGGGATCAGGTCGCGGGCGCGGGCGACGGCGCGCTTCGGGTTGTGCATGACGCTGCGGCCTGCGATGAGTGCGAGTACCGGAACGGGGATCGACCGCAGTTGCGCGTCGGTGAACACCTTCGGAGTGGGCAGTGCGAACCGGTAGGCGCGCATACCTTCGTCGATGACGTTCGCGACCGGGTCGTCGGTGTCGACCTCGGCGTGGTCGGAGACCCAGCGCAGGAAGGACTCGCGTGCCCAGTCACGGATGCCGGGCACCAAGGTCAGCGCCGTGCGCACCAGCAACGGGACGGGGAACTGGGCGAAAGTCTGGACCGGGTCGATGAGCGTCAGTGAGGTCAGGCGCTTCGGCCGGCGCACGGCGAGGTTGGCGGCGAGCCAGCCGCCGAAGGAGTAGCCGACCAGATGTGCGGCGGGCAGTTCCAGCCCGTCCAGCACGGTCTCCAGCCAGGCGGCCTGGTCGGCGCCGTCGCGGATCGGCGCGGTCTGCTCGCTGCGGCCGGGCTCGCCGATCAGGTCCAGTGCGTACGCCGGGCGGTGCGCGACGAGTGCGGCGAGGTTCGGTTCCCACATCACGACCGTGCCGGCCCGGCCGGGCAG
>NZ_BAAGPS010000067.1:0-67557 GCF_054783935.1 Streptomyces pseudoechinosporeus | reverse complement strand
CCCCGGCCGTCGCGAGCCTCGCCGAACCGATAGACCCGGGCGGTGCCGAAGTCGGTCGGGATGTCCCAGTGCCCGACCGGTTCAGGCAGGGCGGCGAGTCCCCGGTCGTAGACCGTGTCGAACTCGGCCTGTGCCTGTGGTGATGCGAACCTGCCCAGCGTCACCGGCTCTCCCCTTGCATCGTTTGGCGATACGATCGCATCGTAAACGCACGTGGGGGCTTTTACAATCCGTTCGTACTGCGAAAGGGGAAGGGTGCCGAAGGTCGTCGACCACGAGGAGCGGCGGCGTCTCATCGCCGCGGCCGTCCGGCGCATCGCTGCCGACCGGGGCCTGGAAGCGGTGAGCCTCGGTGAGGTCGCGGCCGAGGCGGGCATCTCGAAGGGGCTGGTGCAGCACTACTTCACCAGCAAGGACGAGATGTTGCGCTATGCCACCACGACCTTGCGGGCGCAGGTGGAAGAGCAGCTGCCCGCCGAATTCGGCGCCGGTGCGCCCGGTCTGCGTACGACGATCCTGGCGCTACTGCCGGTCGACGAGAACACGCGCACCGATGCCCTGGTGGCCAACGCGTTCCTGATGCGCGCCCTCAAGGACCCCGAGATCGCCGAGCGTTTCCGAGCCGGCCACGCCCAACTACGCGAGATGATCGCCGCGTTGGTCGCGGGGGCGCAGGCCGCCGGTGACCTGGCCACCGAGCTGGATCCGATGACAGAGGCGGACCTGATGCTGGCTCTGGTCGGCGGCCTGGCCGATGCGGTACTGCTCGGCTATCGCACCCCGGACGAGGCTGCGCATCTCGTCGACCTCTACCTGGCCCGCCTGGCACCCCGCCCATAACGCCGTCAGCGTTCAGTATTGCTCGGTCTCCACGAAACCCGCGTCCGCGGCGTCGTCCGCGCCGAAGGCGGCGGCGGTCGGGTCGAACCCGGGCGGGCTGTCCTTCAGGGCCAGACCCATCCCGTTCAGCTTCGCCTTGACCTCGTCGATCGACTTCGCACCGAAGTTACGGATGTCGAGCAGGTCGGCCTCGGAGCGGGCGACGAGCTCCCCTACGGAGTGGACGCCCTCGCGCTTGAGGCAGTTGTACGAACGGACGGTGAGGTCGAGGTCCTCGATCGGCAGGACCAGGTCGGCGGCGAGGGCGGCGTCCGTGGGGGACGGGCCCATGTCGATGCCCTCGGCGTCGATGTTCAGCTCACGGGCCAACCCGAACAGCTCGACCAGGGTCTTACCGGCCGACGCCATGGCGTCGCGCGGCCGCATGGCCTGCTTGGTCTCGACGTCGACGATCAGCTTGTCGAAGTCGGTGCGCTGCTCGACACGGGTGGCCTCGACCTTGTACGTGACCTTGAGCACTGGCGAGTAGATCGAGTCGACCGGAATACGGCCGATCTCCTGGCCCACCTGCTTGTTCTGCACGGCGGAGACGTAGCCGCGGCCACGCTCGACCGTCAGCTCCATCTCCAGCTTGCCCTTGCCGTTGAGCGTGGCGAGGACGAGGTCGGGGTTGTGCACCTCGACACCGGCCGGGGGCGCGATGTCGGCGGCGGTGACCAGACCCGGCCCCTGCTTGCGCAGGTACATCACGACCGGCTCGTCCTGCTCGCTGCTGACGACGAGCTGTTTGATGTTGAGGATGAGATCGGTGACATCCTCCTTGACGCCCGGCACGGTGGTGAACTCGTGCAGGACGCCGTCGACGCGGATGGACGTGACCGCCGCACCGGGGATCGAGGAGAGGAGGGTGCGGCGCAGGGAGTTGCCGAGGGTGTAGCCGAAGCCCGGCTCCAGCGGCTCGATCACGAACCGGGAGCGGAACTCGTCGACGACCTCTTCGGTCAGGGACGGACGCTGAGCAATCAGCACGGGGTGTTGCCTCCAGTGGTTTGGCGCCGCTATGTGACGCCGTAGACACCACGAAGGGTACGGGCGATACGGGCGATCCGGTCTCCGCAGAGGCCGAACCGCCGACACAGGGCGGTGTCGACGGCGGAGACGGCGCCAGCGGCGATGCCGGGGCTGCCGGCGTTGCGAACGGCCCGGCTCATGCGGTCGTTGGCGGCGGGCACGGCGAACGCGTCGTACCCGAGGACGAGGCCCGCCAGTTCATCCTCGATGACCTGGGCGGTGGCGGCCGATCCGAGGGGCGTCTGGGCCGGGCGGCTCTCGAGGGTTGCCGCACCAGTGGAGTCCGTCATGTCCGTGAAGAAGCCGCTGTCCAGCTCGAGGGTGCTCTCCCATATGCCGGCGGCCGTGATGGCGGTCGTGGCCGTGGTGGACATGGTCGCCGGGCCGGGGGTGGGGTTCCTGCCGCTGGTGTCGCTCGGGCCGGCGTTCACCGGGCTGGTCGGGAGCTGGCGCCGTACGGCGGTGATCGGCGCGGTGGCGCTGGTGTTGTGCGTCGGGCTGGGGCTGTCCGGCGGGCTGATCGGCTCGCGAAGGTGGTATACCGCCATGGCCTCGGTGGCGGGCGTGACCGGTGTCGGGATCGCGGCTGCGGTGATGCGTTCGCGCCGGGAGGCGGAGCTGGCCAGCGTGCGCTCGATCGCGGAGGTCACACAGCGGGTGCTGCTGAGGCCGGTGCCGCTGACCGTCGGCCCGTTGCAGGTGGCGGTGTCCTACACGTCGGCCGTCGCGGAAGCGCGCATCGGCGGTGACCTGTACGGGGTGGTTGCCTCGCCGCACGGGGTCCGGGTGATCGTCGGGGATGTGCAGGGCAAGGGCCTGGCCGCGGTGGAGACGGCGGCCGTGGTGCTGGGGGTGTTAGGGAAGCGGCCTACGACGAGCCGGATCTGGTGGGGCTGGGCGAGCGGCTGGAGCGCAGCGTGTGCCGGGAGATGGAGGGGGAGAAGTTCGTGACCGCGATCCTCGCCGAGATCAGGGCGGGGCACGAGGCGTCCTTCCTCAACTACGGCCATCCGGAACCGATGCTCGTACGGCGCGATGGCACCGTCGACTTCCCAAGGCCCCCCGTGTACGCGCTGCCCCTGGGGCTGGGCACGCACGGCGGCGAGGGACCCAAGCCGTTCCGGGTACCTTTCGCGCCGGGCGAGCAGCTGCTGCTCTACACCGACGGCGTCACCGAGGCCCGCGACGGGCACGGCGACTTCTATCCGCTCGCCGGCCGGGCGTTCCTGCTCAAGCACTCCGACGCACCCGCCGCCCTGGAGGCATTGCGCGACGACGTGATGCGGCATGCCGCCGGACCGCCCCACGACGACGCGGCAATGCTCCTGCTGCGCTACCACGGTCACGACGAACGACACGGGAAGGACCAAGCAGGCTGAGCGTCTGCGCACCTCGGCGCGGAAGGAAACTCAAGAGCTGGTCCGGAGCTCCGGACAGGAGCCGCGAGCTGTCTCCCGTGAGGTCGGTCAGCACCGACCTACGGGATGGTTGGTGACGTGGCCGTGTCGTCCAGGACCTGACAATCGGCTCCCGCCCACCGGCCACCGTCAGGCAACACAGTGCGGATGGTTCACCGGGTCGGGGACGGGCCTTCGTCGTAGACGGGGATCTGCGACTGGATGTTGAAGGTGATCGATCCCGCGTTCTCGAACCGCATGGTGAATTTCATGAAGTCGCCGCCCCTGATCACTTCGCGTACGTCCCGCAGCACCAGATGGGCCTTGCCCGGTTCCAGCTCCACGAGCTTGTTCGTCGGCAGATCAACCCCGTCGGGAAGCGGTTTGCCGTCGGAGTCGACGATGTCCACCGAGGCCGCATTCGGCGTGCCGGCGCCCACCAGCTTGTCGGCCTCGCTGCCCTTGTTGTAGAGCCACACGTACGCGGGAACGTCGTCTCCCGGCTGCCACGGCTCGCCTCGCGGTTCGGCCACATGCGCGTACCGGATCATGATGTCGCCGATGCGGGCGTTCTGGCCCGGAGCGTCCCACTCCGGCAAGGAGAAGTCGTCACCTCCGCATCCGCTCGAGGTCACAGCCAGGGCGAGAGCGACCGCCGCAAGGGCGCACCGGCCGCGGAACGTGAAGAGGGCTGCCATGGTTGCTCCTCTCACCAGCCCACCGGTTCCACGAGTGAGTACCCCGACGATCTAGGGCAAATCGAAGAGGCGATCGTGCGCAGGACGGTCGTCGCCGGATCTGCCGCAACCGGCACGGTCATCATGTGGCGGCCAGCTATCGCTGAGCAGAGGCCAAACTTGATGTGTCCATCCGTGGGGCTCTGCTTGGCGAACTCCCTTGCCCGGCCAGCCGGGAGCTGGCTGGATAAGGGTGACGGCCCGTGCTCAGCAGGTCGGCGCCGGGTGTTCATTGAGCCCGATGCCGGTCGCGGCATGGTCCTTCTCTGCCCGGGACGCAGAACCCGGCGCCACGGCGCAGAGCGCCGGCCCGGGTTCGGCGGTGCAACTGATTGCAACGGGTGCGGCGGTGAAGACGGAGCAGTAGGTGCCCGCCGGAGGCCGATCAGCAAGGCAGGGGCGAGGTCGGTGAGTGAGACGCCGCTGACGACGGCGAGGGCGGTGAAGATGAGCGCGGCGCTGATGCGGCGGCCAGCCAGGATGCCCGGCCGGTGCAGAGAGGTTGCGGAATCCGACCCGGCCGGGCCGCAGCCGAACCCGGGGGTACTCGGCCGTGATTTCACGTTACGATCTCCGCCCCATCTTCGGCGGATTCCCGTTACGCCAGTTGGCGCACTACCGTCCACAGCAAGGTGGCCACCCGTACTCGCCCGCCACGATCTCCTCGTCCGCCTGGCGGGGCCGGACCGTGTAAAGGGAGCAGGATCAGGCGGCGGCGGGTGAGACCGCCGGATTACAGGACGCACGGAACTAACACGACGATGACGCACATCTCGTGTCATTGCGGGGCGCTGACGACAACCGCGTAGCTGCCCACCCCGAGGAGATCGTCGCCGGGGAGCTGCTCCTCATCGGTCAGCAGATGGCGGATGCGTCCTGATCGCTCGTCGAATTCGATGTCGAGCACGGTGCCCTTGTTGAGACCTGTTTCGGTCAGTACCGCTTTGCCGATGGGATTGTGCGCCGCATGGGCGGGGTTGCCGGGGTCGATGTTCTTCTCGTCGCGGATGCGGTCGGCCTCTTCGATGGCGACCGCATCCGGGCCGAATGACTGGATGTTGTTCCAGTCGAGGGTGTGATGTCTACGGCCTCGGGTCCTCAGACGCAGCCCGGCGATGCGTGGTGGTGACGGTGCGACGGTGCAGGCTGCGACCGTTCCCACCGTCTCGGCTGTTGTGAGGTCCATGACGGCCTTGCCCTGGGCCTGGGTGAAGAGCATCAGTCGCCCTCCTGCGGGTCGTGCCGGAGGTGGCTGCGCAGGCTCGCCGCGGCCGCACCGAACCCTCCCAGGTCGCCTGCGCTGTGCTGTGCGGTGGCGTCCGGAACCAGTACCCGTTCGCCGGAGACGGTGACAGGGCCGGCCACTGGCAGCAGGACACGGCGCCGCTCGGCCGTTTCGATCTCGTAGCCTGCCACCACCGGTGCCTTGCCCGTCGCGACGACGGCGTCGGTGACGGTACCCAGCCGTGTGCCGCTGCGAGTCGTGACCGCGACACCCAGAACATTGCCCCCACCCGGCTGTTTCGCGTCCGACCGGGCGGCCGAGTCGTCCTCCTCCAGCGCGCTCTCGTCGCGCACCATGACCGCGTGCGGACCCAGGGCGTGGACCTTCTCCCACAACAGTGCACGGTGGAGCGGCCCAGCGAGTAGGCCGCGGCCGGCGAGGGTGAAGCATCGGATGCTGCCCGTCGAGGCGTCGAAGACGAGGTCCTTGACCTGTCCGAGGTCTTCCCCTTGCAGGGTGACCACTGGTTTCTTGGCGATCTCGCTGGCTCGTATGTAGACGGTCACGGCCGCTGCCCTCCTCCCCGCCGAGGCCGTCGGCCCTGGGCTATGACACCGCCGGAGCGACGCCGCGCCTGCAGTGACACGAGGGAAGCGGCGGCAGCCACGGCGATCGCCACAGCGATGATGAGCCAGATCCACCATTCCATCTCCGTGCCCCTTTGATTCCAGTTCGCCCTTATGTCACCTTCCAGGGTCGGCGCATCGGTGCTGGGGTGTCGACCGGAAGAGGTGAGGATCAGGCTGGGCTCCTTTTTCGTCAGGTCGGCACCGACGGCGATGCGCCCGCCAGGGCGCTCGACTGGTCCGGCGGGGCGCATCACCAGCACCGGGCATCCGGCGTGCGTGGACCGCCTGAAGGCTCACCGAGCTGAGGGGCAGGTGCGGGAAACCGCCACCGAGAACCTGCACCCGGGGGACGCGCCTCGGCAGAGCGCTCCACCAGTGGCCGGTGGGATCGCCGAAAGGCAGTTCTCCCGCGACGATCAGGCCGGAGAACACCGGCAGGGCCACTGCACATAATCAACAGGCCGAAGAGGGCCGATCGCCTTGTGTCCGCACAGGGGCGAACCTCGTGTCGGCGGGTATGTTGCCGCCCCGCCGTGCGGTCTGGCGCGCCAACCGGCCGTGCAGCGGCAATACGGGCAGGCGCCCCGACATCACGGAGCGGGAATTTTGAGGACGCCGTCGTCATAGTCGACGGTGATCGAGCCGTAGTCGCTGAGCACGTCCGAGCCGAGCAGGCCCTGAATGCCGCCGCCTCCCCTGGGAGGGCCGAGGTCGATGACCGTGACCTCACCCGGGTCGATGCGCACGTCGCCGACCTTCCACTGGTCCACCTGAGCAACGGGGACCTGCCCCGTGCCTAGGATCCCGCTCACCGAACGGCGTTCGCCGGTACGTTCCAGACCGACCCGGTCGGCGACGTCCTCGTCGACGACGCTGGCGGAGGCACCGGTGTCCAGAGCGAACATGAAGGGCCCCTCGCCTTCGATGCTCACCGGGACGAACGCCAGCGTCTGACCGCCCTGATCCACGACCCTGAGCGGTACCTCGCGCACCGCTCCAGGAGAGGTCTGCGCCGCGTCCGGGGCGTCGCGATCTTCGTACAGCACGCAGCCGGTGAGCAGCAGCGCGATCAGCGGCGCCGCGGCCAGTCGGCTTGCCACTCGGCGCCGCGTGGCGGGCGCTCCGGCGTCCCGCATGCCCATACGGCCCGGGGTGCCCACCCATTCACCGCGTAAACGCTGGTCAACTCTGACTGGCACGGGAGCTTCGGGAGACCGTCGAACCCGTGGTGTTCTGCCCGCCGCGCACGCCGTCGCGGACACCACGGGGGAGGGCAAGGACCATCACCACCCACCGCCGTACACGTCACCGTCCAGGACACCGGCCCTCATGCATGAACGCGTGCCGGAGGTGACGGGCCGCTCACCCGTCCGGACGCGCTGGGCACGGTGTGGGAAGCGGACGGCCGTCAGGATGGGGGAGGGTTCTTCCCACCTGCGAGGGAGAGGTATGACCGAAACCGACTCCGACGGGGCCGGGATCCGTCGGCCCTCGGGGCACCGCGATCCGGGGTCCGGCATGACCGACCTGCGGTGTGTCGGGGCGAACCCGGATTTCTGGTACCCGGTCGCGCTGTCCGGGAACGTCCCCAGCAGGCGGGTGTTCGCGACCGCGTTCGCCGGTGAGCGCATCGCGCTCTACCGCGGGGAGAGCGGCGCCGTCCACGCGCTGGAGGACCGGTGCGCCCACCGGCAGGTGCCCCTGAGCATGGGCGTTGTGGAGGGCGAGACACTCCGCTGCTGCTATCACGCGTGGGCCTATCGCGGCGACGGCCGCATCTCGCAGATCCCCTACCTGTCCAAGGGCGATGGCCGGCCGCCGCGCGGCGTGCGCGGCTACCCCGTCCGCGAGGCGTACGGCCTGGTGTTCGTCTTCCCGGGCGACCCGGACAAGGCAGAGGTCACCGCGCTGCCCGAGTTGCCGACCTTCGGCTCACCGCAGTACAAGACCATGACGTTCTCCCGCACCGTGCGCTGCCACTACTCGTTCATGCACGAGAACCTGCTCGACATGAACCACCAGTTCCTCCACCGGGGCGTGGTCGGCAGGCTCCGCCCCGAGCTGCTGGAATACCGGACCGGTGCGCGTTCGGTGGAGGCCAAATACCTGTTCACCCGCGCCGGGGGAAAGCGGAACCGCAGCGCCGGCCTGCTGGCCGCCGAGGGCATCGGCGGCCGCGACTCCTGCGATGTCATGACCATCCGCACCGAATACCCCTATCAGACACTTGACCTGGTCCCGGAGGGCGCCGAACGCCCGGCCTATTGTCTGTGGGCCGCGTACGTGCCCGAGGACGCCGAGCAGCGCACGTGTCACGCCTACGGCCTGCTCATGATCGAGAAGCCCGGGATTCCCGGCGTCCTTCATCTGGCCTGGCCGTTTGTCAGGCGCTTCACCGAGCGTGTGTTCGCAGAGGACCGCATGGCCGTCGAAGCCGAGCAGCGGGCGTGGGAGGAGCAGGGCGAGGACCGCAATCACGAGGTCTTCCCGCTGATCCTGGACGTCCGGGAGGTGCTGCGCGCCAACGGCGTCCCTCTCCGCCCCCAGGCTGCCGCGTGCGGCGTTGCCCCGGGCGACGGCCCTGCGCCGACGCCCGGCCGACGTGCCGCAGGACCGGGCACCCCCGCCGGACCGGAGTCCTCCGCCGAGCTGGGCGGCGAGTGCGGGTGAACGACGAGTTCCATGAGCTGGTACAGCTGGTCATGGTGCGAGCCGAAGTCGTACATGCCCACGACGTTGGGGTGGTTGAGCCGGGCACCGATCTGCGCCTCCATGCGGAACCGCTCGGCGTCCGTCGCCTCTTCCGCCCGCAGGAGCTGACCGCGACGGGGCGCCCGAGGACTTGATCGGAGGCCCGCCACACCTTGCCCACCGCCCCGCGTCCCAGCGTCTCCTGCACCCGATAGCGGTCCGCCGGCAGACCCTGCACACCCACCCCGATCATCACGGTTTGTGGTCATTCAGGACCCGGGTGTCCAGGTCAGAGCGCATACCCCTATCGGACCGGACGCCTCACGAGGGGCATGCATAGGGCAGGCAGACGACGGGGGACTCGCCTGCCTGCCCCTCATTGCGCGACCACCCACTCGAAAAGGGCGAGCGGGCATCGCGGGACCTATGGGTCCTGGATCCACCCCCCCTTACAGCGCACTGGAGCGCCGGGCCGTCACACCCTGAGGCGCCCGCCGCCAGACGGCTCGTGGCGCATCCGGATGCCACGGCGTAGACCCGCAGCGGACGCGCGCCGTGAAGTCCAGGGCTGGAAGTGAGGTTGCGGAGCTGTGTGAGCAGGGGCAGACCCGGTCACGGGGGGAAACCGAGCCTGCCCCTGCATATCGGCGCCTGCATACCTCCTCCCGGAGGGTGGGCGCCATGACCCCGCCCGGGGGTCACTTCCAAGAGCGCGCCGCACGTCAGGAGTGTCACGGGTGGACGGAGATGGTCGCGAGACCGACACCCTTATGAAGGTGCGCACCTGTTCCCATCATGGCTTAATCACGAATTGCACACATGCCGGGCCGGGGTCGTGATAGCCCCTCCGGTCAACCTTCTCCATTCCATCAGGAAAAGTGCCCTGTCGGCCGAACATTTCAGTAAGTACCTGAGTAGTCGGCCATATTTGGGTCATCGCGGGCGTCGGTGTAACACGGCACTGCATGCGGAACGCAGAAGCAGGCAGAAGCGGGGCGACGGCCCGGGCTGAATTTCGATGCCTGGAGCGAGTGCGCCGACATGGCTCTACGGCAGATCGGATTTCCTGTGGGCAACATCGACCCGGTTTCCGGATATCAGACGTACAACCAGCCCCCGGGCCCGGACCGCTCCGTGCGCGACCAGGCCGCCGCCCGGCGCACGGCCCTCACCGTCAGTACGATCGCCGACATCGCGGCAGGTCTGCTCGGCCTGTGGATCGTGTTGTTCCTGCTCGACGCGAACCAGGCGAATGTGTTCGTCGAGTTCGTGCGGGGAACGGCGGACTGGCTGGCCCGGTGGTCGCAGGACATTTTCACGATGGACACAGACGGCCTACGCGTTGTCCTCAATTATGGACTCCCGGCTGTCACGTATTTGCTGATCGGTCATGGGATCGCAGCCCGGCTCAACCGAGCCTGACATCGGATCTGCCTTTATCGATCGCCACAAACCGCTGCCGCCAGCACCTTCCCCCGCCGACGACCATGCAAGGGAAGTGACGGCAGCCGAAGGGCCGACTGTGACACGCACCTTCCCTGAAAACGATCACCTGCCGATCTATGAGGACCTGGTACGCGAACGCGGTGACGCCGTCGCCGAAGCTCAGCTGGCGGCCGATCACACGCAGCACCAGGCAGCGGAACTACTGACCGGACGGGATGCGGCCCACCAGACCCATAGCCGGGACGGCACCACCACCGCTGCAGGTGGTCAGCCGGAGTGGCGCGGATCGCTGCCGTAGGCGAACTCGGCGCAGATACGTCCGCCTGTCCCGTCCTCACCCAAAGAATCCCCGCAAGAGCATCACACAGGCCGCACACGGCCTTTCGAGCCTCGTTAGCGTGACTGGCTGCTCGATCCCCTGTGCGAATGTGACCAGGCTGTGGCCCAGGCGGGCCGACGGCGAAGTCGACCCAGGAAGACCGGAAGAACCGCAGATGGATTACTGCTCCTCGTGTCATCGGCATCTCAACGGCGCCCTGGTGTGTCCCGGGTGCGGTGCCTACGCCCCGGACATCGCCCCGCACGCCACTGATGGCCGCAGCGGTTCGGCCCTGGCAATGAGGGGCGCCCCACCGGCCACAACGGCCGACCGGGCAAACACCGCCTCCGGCACCTGGCACGACAGACCCCTCGGCAACGACGCAGAGTTCGACCCTGACATCGACGCGGCCTCGTACGCCCCCTCCGCCGAGGCAGAGGAACTGCCGCCTGCCCGGCAGGGGCGGGCGGCACGCCGTCGCCAGCTGGCCCGTTGGAAGAAGAACAAGCGCCGGGCCGTGGTCGCGAGCGCCGTCGCGCTCGTCGGAGGCGGCCTGACCATCGCCACGATGGACCGGCACTCCACCGACCGGGCACAGGCGGCCACAGCGCCGGACGACCGGAGCATGGGCGCCGTGGAAGAGCAGACGCCTGAGCAGAATCGTCCGGCGTCCACACCAGCCACCGCTGAGCGCACGCACAGGTCGCCACACACCCCTTCCCGGCCGCAGCCGCAGGCGACCAACTCCCCGCGGCAGCAGTCCCTCGCGGCCCCGCCCCGTGCGACGACGCCGATCGCCCGGCCGGACGCCGCCGCGCCTCCCCGTCCGGCTGCGACGTCGACCCCGCAGCCGCAGAGCACCGCCCCGTCCGCCGGCGACACGGCACCCGACCGCTCCGATACGACGACGAAGCAGCCGTCGGAGCCCGCGACCACCGACAGCACGGACTCGGGCACGTCCCAGACCGGCCCCGCACTGGTATCGACGTCGCCGACGGAGGTCTGCGTGCTCGTGGTGTGCCTCGGCTGACCGTGCCGGCACTCGGCCGTTCCCGGATCGACGAACAGGAGGCGTGGGGCACATGACGAATGGCCGCCGGGGGCGGATCGCGCCACTCGTCGAAATCGTTTGGCCAGGGCACGCAGGACTCGCGCCTACGGTCGTATGTCCTGGCTCTTCACCGATGGCAACCGACCCGACCGCGGGCTCGGCTCCCGCCGTCGTACGGCGTGTGTGGCCGAAGCGGAACGGAGTTCGCGAGCCGTGTGTCAGCCCGTGAGCGACGGCCCAGCCGAGGGAAGGGAGAGGAGGCAGAGCCCGTGAGTCCCCGCTACGAAGTCCAAGTCCTGCTGCGCCGCATCGGCCGATGGTGGGCCATCGACGTCCCCCGCCTCGACCTGCACACCCAGAGCCGCACCCTGGAGGGTGCGGAGGACCTGGCGCGCGGCCTCGTCGCCGAAGCCGTCGGTGCCCCTCCGGACGCGGTCGTCCTGGACATGGTGGTGCCCGAACTCGCGCCCGTGCTCGGCTCGGTGGCGGAAGCACGGCGCTGCCGGGCGGCCGCGGTCGCCGCCGAGGACCAGGCGATCAGCGCCGCCGTTCACGAGCTCGTGGACAAGCTGCGCGTGAGCCAGGGTGACGCCGGGCGTCTGCTCGGCATGTCCCCGAGCGAGGTGGCCCGCTTCACGCCACCACGCGGCTCGGGGACCGCCGGCGCAGGGCAGGGCCAAGGGCAGCTCGCCCCTGTGCCCGCGCTGAGTCCGCCGCGACCGGAGCCCGCTTCTGCTCCCCGCTCGCGCCACGGCCCCGCCGGGCTGCCGCGGCCGGCGATTTCCCCGGCCCGTCCTGCCTGGGCGATCCCGGACGACGACGCCGAAGGCCGGGGCTGACAGAGCTTCGTGTCCAAGTGACTCAGCGGACATGCCCAGTTGTTGCTTGGTCGCGCACTGGCGGAAGTGACCCGCAAGGGGGTCCCGGGGCCACCCTCTTGCGGGCACACGGACACGGGCGTGCTTGCGTGTGATGGTTGTGTGGAGTGGCCACCGATTATTGGGGGGTCCGTGTGACGTGCCGTACGCTCCGGGGCGTTGCTCGGCCAGTGGGGGGACGGATCGTGGGAAAGGGTGGGCACGCTCAGCGCGTGTCGGCCGACGATCTGGCGCTGGGCACGGCGGTTGCCCAGGCCCAGGACGGTGACGAGGCCGCGTTCGCGGTGCTGTACCGATTGGTCCAGCCGGGCCTGCTCGGCTACCTGCGCGGGACCGTGGATGAGGGCGCCGAGGACGTCGCCGCCGCTGCCTGGCGGGAGATCGCCCGCGAGTTGCCACGGTTTCGTGGCGACGGGCACGGATTCCGTGGCTGGACGGCGAGCATCGCCCGGCGCCACGCGCGCGGCCACCTCCGACGTCGCGGCGCGTCGCCCCGCGCGGCAGGAAGCCCCTGGACGCGGCAGACCGGGGACCACATCGCCCACACCCTGCCCGGAGCCACGCTGTCCGCTGAGACGGCCCAGGCCCTGGTCGCACGGCTACCCTGCGCCCAGGCCGAGGCGGTCCTCCTCCGCCTTGTCGTGCGCTTGGACGAGCGCGCGGCTGCCCGCGTGATGGGCAGGCCCAGCGCCGTCGTACGGGTCCTGGCCCGCCGTGGTGTGAAGAACCTGGCCCGTCTGCTCGGCCCCGACGAAGTGACACATGATGGCGCGCGGACGCTGGGGGAACCGAGATGAACGCCCCTCGAAACGGAGACGAACGGTTGAGCGGCGAGGCCCACAAGCCCGAGGCCGCCCCACGCCTCGGCCACACGACCAAACATGACGACGCGTCCGGCCTGGACAGCACGGCCCAGCGGATCGGTGAGGCACTGCGGCGGCGGCCCCTGGACGACAGTGCGGAGCAGACCGCCGTCGCCGCGTTCCGAAGCGCACGCACGGCGAGCGACGGGGCCCTACGCACCCGGCGCCGGGACGACTGGCGCCCGAAGACCCGGAAGCAACGCTGGGCGCGCGGCGGCGCACTCACCCTCGCGACGAGCACGCTGCTGGGCGGCATCGCCTTCGCCTCCATCGGCGTGATGGACAGCGGCCGGCACCACACTCCCCAGGCCGGCACCAGCCACGAAATGCGTCGGCCGCCCGCACCCACGCCCGGCGGACAAGACTCTCCCTCCACCGGGTCCGGCACGGCACCCACCGCCTCTTCCTCACGTCCCAGCACAGCGAAGGACGTCGAGGCACACTGTCGCGCCTACGGGAAGGTCAAGGACCGTGGCCACGCCCTGAACGCCACGGCATGGCAGCGTCTCGTCCGCGCCGCTGGCGGCGAACAACAGGTCGCGGCCTACTGCGCCCAGTTGATGGGACCGGCGGACGAGGCCACCCCAACGCCGACGAAGCCGAGCAAGACAGAGAAGCCCGAGAAGCCCGGCGAGACCGGGAAGGGCCAGGGCAAGCCGAGCACCGAGGCCAAGCCCTCGAAGGGGTCCTCCAACCGGCCCTAGGCAGCGCCCGATCCGAGGTCGACCTGCCACACTGCAAGGGGCCCTCTTCCTGCCTGGCTGACCTGGCGGGAGTGTCTAATCAACGGCGGATCTGATGATCAAGGAGATGCGTCTGATGACGGAGACCGCCGTGGAGAGCGAGCAGGCCGAGCAGGTTCAGGCACCGTCGAGTGCGGTGTCGGACGAGCAGCTCGTTGCGATGCTGGTTGACCGGGCCCGGAACGAGGGGCTGCAGCTGACCGGCGAGGGCGGGCTGTTGCAGCAGCTGACCAAGCGGGTGCTGGAGTCCGCCCTGGAGGGCGAGATCACCGACCACGTCGGCTATGAGAAGCACGATCCGGCCGGGAAGAACAACGGCAACAGCCGCAACGGCACCCGGGCGAAGACCGTGCTGACCGACGTGGGTCCGGTCGAGGTGAAGGTGCCCCGGGACACCGCCGGCACCTTCGAGCCGCAGATCGTCAAGAAGCGGCAGCGCCGCCTGACCGGCGTCGACGAGATGGTGCTGTCGCTCTCGGCGAAGGGCCTCACCCACGGGGAGATCTCCGCGCACCTGGCCGAGGTCTACGGGGCGGAGGTGTCCAAGCAGACCATCTCCACCATCACCGACAAGGTGATGGACGGTATGGCCGAATGGCAGAACCGCCCCCTCGATCGCGGGCGGTTTCTAGCAGTGGTTGCGAATCAGCTGGTCACTGGCTGTCTGAGCCATCCTTTCATGGCCTCGGCTGGTGTCTTGTCACCGAGGATGAGGCGGGGCCGCTGGTTCAGCTGCCGGGCGACTTCTCGAAGGTCGCGGGCGGTGTGGACCGACAGGTCGCTGCCCTTGGGGAAGTACTGCCGCAGCAGGCCGTTCATGTTCTCGTTCGTCCCGCGCTGCCAGGGTGAGTGCGGGTCGCAGAAGTAGATCCGGAAGCCCGTGAAGGCCTCGATCTCCTCGTGCAGCGTCAGCTCGCGTCCTTGGTCCCACGTGAGGGTCTTCCGCATCTGGAGCGGGATGTGGGCGGTCTGCGTGACGATCGCGTTGCGGACCTGCGGGGCCTTCCAGCCGTCGGGCAGGTGGATCAGCTCGACGTAGCGGGTCGTGCGCTCGACCAGAGTGCCGATCGCCGATCCTTGGCCCCGCCCGATGATGAGGTCGCCTTCCCAATGCCCGGGAACCGCACGGTCGTTGACCTCCAGCGGTCTCTGATGGATCAGTGTCATGTTCTTGATCTTGTTGGGCGTCGGGACACCCCGCCGCTGCTTCTTTCGGCGGGTGCGACCCGTGCGGAGCTTGCCGGGCCGGCTGCCGAGCAGACCGGCGAACAGGGCCCGGTAGATCGTCTCCGGGCAGGCCCGCATCGCCGGATCGGCGGCATGGGTGCGGGCGAGGAGGCGTGAGATCTGCTGGGGTGACCATTTCTCGGCGAGCTTCTCGCGGACGAGGGTGCGCAGGGGCTCACTGCCGCGAATCTTCTCCTCCTTGGGGCGCTGTCTGCGCAGGAGGGCCTGGTTGTGGGCCCACCAGGGCTGGTAGGCGTCGCTGGGCCCGCTGCCTCGCTTGATCTCCCGGTAGACGGTCTGGAAGCTCTTGCCGATGGAGGCCGCTATGTCCTTCACGTGCTGCTTCGCCTGCAGGCCGTCGGCGATGGCGATGCGGTCTTCCTGGGTGAGGAAGCGCGGGGATATTGGGCCCGGGTCTGGAACGATCACGCCGCCAGCTTCCAGGAACCACTTGGAGCCGCAGCTGGTGGACACCCCGACCACGCGGGCGGCCGCGGCCCCCTTGTAGCCGTCTCTCAGCAGTTCGAAGTACCTCTTCTTCACCGAGCTCGGCATCTTGTTGGGGGCGTATTTCGGCATCCGAACGCTCACCTCCGGAAACGTTCGCAACCACCGATAGAACTCAAGCCGTCTGGCCTCGCACGATTGTCCAGACGTGTGTGGTTCACCTGCTGCGCAATTCGTTCCGTTACGCGGCCCGTCAGGACTGGGACAAGGTCGCCAAGGCCCTCAAGCCCGTCTACACCGCACCCAGCGAGGATGCGGCGACGGAGCGGTTCTTGGAGTTCCAGGAGTCCTGGGGGCAGAAGTATCCGGCGATCGTGAAGCTGTGGTCGGACGCCTGGGCCGAGTTCGTGCCCTTCCTCTCCTTCGACGTCGAGATACGCAAGGTCATCTGCAGCACGAACGCGATCGAGAGCGTCAACGCCCGCATCCGCAAAGCCGTCCGCGCCCGCGGACACTTCCCCAACGAGGCAGCCGCCCTCAAGTGCATCTACATGGCGCTGATGAGCCTCGACCCGACGGGCAAGGGCCGCAAGCGGTGGACCATGCGCTGGAAGGCCCCACTCAACGCCTTCCAGATCGCCTTCGAGGGCCGCCTGACCCCGAGCAACAACTGACCACTCAACAACCAAGATCAGCCGTTAAGTTGACACACCCCCCTACCGCTACAACGCCAAGCGGTGGGACGCCGGATCCGGCACGTACGACATGGGCTTCCGCGACTACAGCCCGGGACTGAACCGCTTCACGTCACGGGACATGTACACCGGGGCCCTCGCCGACATGAACCTTGGCACAGACTCGTTCACCGGAAACCGGTACGCGTTCGGCGGCGGCAACCCGGCCAGCTACGTCGAGTACGACGGCCACTTCGGCATCGCGATCGTCGCTGTCGCAGCCGTCTTCGTGGTGGCCGCGGCACTGATCACGGACGAGGTGTCCGCTGAGCAGTCGGGGCGCGAGAGCAGGCTGGACCGTATGGCGGACGGCCTGACGTCCACGGCTGAGGGCATCCCGGGACTCCATCGAGGAAGCCACGAAGGACGACCCGAAGCCGAAGCCCAGGCCGCTGCCGAGTCCCGCACCTTCTCCGATGAACCGGAGCCGCCAGGACTGCACTTCGGGCAACTGGTCTGGGCCCGCCATCCAGTACGACCCGCTGAAGGACGGCAAGGCGCAGCGTGCGCACGCGTGCCTGACCGATCCGCTAGAGACGGGCTCGAAGGCAGCCGCCCTGCCCATTTCCGGATATCAGGCTGTACGCGACCAAGGCTACAGCGTGTCGCGGTGCCACATCATTGCGCACAGTCTCGGCGGCGACGGCACGCGTGAGGACAACCTCTTCACTTGTGCGCAGAACCCGACGAATTCCCCTTCCTAGCAAGTCGGCTCCTTTCGGAAAGGATTGAGGTTCCGTGTACACCACCCCCGCCCCTGAAGTGGATATCGCAGAGATCATTCCTGAATTGTCCGCGTGGCGCAGGACTACTGTGCGCCTGCATCCTCGGCCGGGAGACCCCCGCGAGGTCGACAGTCACATCGGCGGTCCCATGCTCGATGTCGAGGGAAGTTCGCGCCCCGTCTGCGATGAGCACCCGATGGATCACGACGGTCGGCGAATGCCGCGCCCTATGGAATCCGTGGCACAGTTCTTCCGGCGTGATTTCCCCGAGATTCCATATCCGGCGGGATGTGATCTCCTGCAAGTTTACTGGTGTCCGAATGATCATTACATAGAATATGTTGACTCGGAGTACGGAGGGCCTGCTGTCTCGTTGAGATGGCTCGATTCCACCAAGGGGCGGGGAGTCACTGCAGACAACCCATTCGCCCGAGTCCAGCCATACGAAGAATCCTACGAGGTGCGTCCGTGCCGAATCTCGCCGGAGCGCGTCATCGAATTTCCATGGATGGAAGAGATTCCCGACGACATCGCGAGGCGTCTCGTCGCGGCGGATCAGGAACGAGGGTTGCGTTACCAGTACGCCCTGTCGGTCGCGTACGGCTGGAAGATTGGCGGGTGGCCGAGTTGGCATGCGACGGACAAGAGGAACCTTTTCTGTCCTGACTGTGAAGGAAGCGTCGAGTTGCTCCTGAAGGCGGACAGTAGTGAGTGGGACGGCGCCAGCGACCGGTGGTGGCCACTGGAGGACAGGGAATTGGACCCGCAGGCACTGAAGGTCGCCTATTCACCGACCGGCGCAGAGGTCGGGCGGCTCGGCGAGCTCCGCGTCTTCGTCTGTCGCAATGACGTCCGACACCGACCCGTCCTCGATATCCAGTGAACCCCGACGGAGAAGAGTGAACCGTTCCGGGTCGAATGGAGGCTCCTGAGGAGGAAGACGTGACTGAGGCGGACGAACTGGAGGAGCTGCGGCGGCTGATGCCGCCCATGGCTTCAAGCAACGCATCGGTCGACTGGGGTCGGATGCGCGAGGCGTGGGGTAAGGAGTTCCCCTCCGACTACCGGCAGTTCCTCGAGGTGTACGGGTATGGGGGGATCCAGAACTACCTGTCGGTCCTGCAACCCGAGCCAAAAGGAGCGGAGTCGACAACCTTCGACATGCGCAATGAAACCGAGGCGGCCGAGGACGCTTGGTCGTGGGTGCGGAAGTCGCCTGAGCTGGCGGAAGCCAGCCCTGAGCTGATCGCTTGGGGAGGGGATGCGAGCGCCGACCTCCTGTGTTGGGACGCCTCGGACGAGGACCCGGGCATGTGGCCGGTCCTGGTGTACAAAAGGGGCGACGGCCTGTGGCGTCGTTACGACTGCGGGATGGTGCAGTTCCTCGTGCGCGTGTTGCGGGGAGACTTCGACGAGTGCCCCCTCGACGATCTCTCCCTCTGGGGACGGGAGGCAGCGACCTTCCTGAACCGGCGCGAGGAACAACGCATGTGGAAAGAGGGCCTGGACCCGTGGACAGGCGAGCCTGACCCCTTCCGTGGAATGTTCGGCGACTGACCGACACAGGGCTCTTGCTCACCATGCGGGCACCTCGGTGACCGCAGGGTGAGCCGGGATCGTGACAGGGCGAGGTCCTTGGCCGCCGTGCCGTGTTCTCCACACGGTGCGCGTCGGCTCAGGGGTCTCGCCCGTCGCTCGTTCTCTCACTGCCGCCAAGGATTCCGGCGCTCGGAAGCCCGGCAAGCATGCCGAAAGGAACGCGTCACCATCGATGCGGCGCCGCAGCCGGATGGTGTCCCGCTCCGGGGAGCTACTCCCTGGAGGCCAAGTTCACCGACTACAACACGTACGTGAACAAGGCGCAGGTTCAGTTCACCCTCACCAATCCCATGACGACGGAATCCGCGACCCGGGATCCGTCCGCGGAGGGATACGCATCGGGCAAACAGTCCGGCGGAATGGCCTCGATGTTCGGCATGTTCAAGAGCTTTTTCCCGAACGGCCAGCAGCCCACCCAGATCACCGTGACCTGGTCCACCTGGATCAACATGGATGATCCGCTGAGCTAATCTCGGCGCAGGCCGCCCCGTTCACACGATGTGGAGTTGATTGTGCGGAACGTCAGGGTCGCCCGAATCGCCGCCATGGCCTTGTTGACCGCCATGACATTTGGGACTACGGCGTGTATTGCCCCCGATGACAGGTATGAACCGGAACCCACCCCGGAACCGGTGAAATCCGGCGAGCTGACGGGAGGCTGGAAGGGCTGGCGGGGGAGTGCGCTGGAGCTGGACTCCGGCGGACGGGCGACTGTGACAAAGCTCGACGGGCAGTCCTGGGACTTCGACGACGGCTGGCGGATGACCGGAAAAGGGGCCTGGCTCCTCGAGCGGAACGTCCTCGTCGTCTCCGTCAAAGCGAACGACGTCGTGGAAAGGCACAGATCCACCGACGACCCCGGCGTGCCCCTGCCGAGCCCGAATCCGGAGGAATTCCCCAAGGAATACCGCTGGCAGTTCAAGGCGCGGCACGGCGAGAAGGGCCGCCTGGAGATCTACTTCTTCACCGGCGACCCGGACACCCGGGATGCGTACGTCATGTGGCAGGCGGGCTGATCGCGGTCTCGAACCACGCCGTCTTGCCATTCCCGGGCGTCGGACTCACGCCCCACTTGTCCGTCACCGCGCCCACGAGGTGCAGTCCCCGCCCGGACTCCGCGTCCGGCGGGAACTGCTGGAACAGCACGGGGTGTTGAGGGCTGCCGTCCGTGACCTCCACCCGCACCCCCTCCGGCTGACGCAGGATCAACAGCGGGAAGAAGGCATACAGTCCCTACCGGTTCAACGCCATGCGCGGGGATGCCCAGTCCGGCACCTACGACACGGGCTTCCGCGACTACGACGCGGAAGAACAGCTGGCAACTGGCCGAGCATGCCAGTCACCGCACTCCTGCGGGGCTGCAGCACCTACTGAGACCTCATTTCAATTGCTGAGTCTGCCCTGGCAGGCGAGTGTTTCTGCCCTGTATCCCGAAGGCGCCGCCAACCGGGCTGCGGATGTCGTTGGCGGCGGGGTTCGGTCAGTCGCTTTCCCGGTAGTTCATGAACCAGTGGGTGTCGAAATAGCGGGCCATCGTGAACGGGTGGTGCGGGTCGATGAGGATGCGGCAGACGAACTCCGCTGCCTGGCAGTCGAAGGGGACGTCCTCGCCGTCGAAGGACCGGACCACGACGGGCCAGCGGTTGGGGTCGTCGCCGTCGGCCCTCCAGCAGTACCGGTCTTTGTGCTCCGTGCCCGCCCAGATGAGCAGACCGTCCTTCCTGCGATCCGTCCACGGCTCCTGGTTCAGGCCCAGATATCCGTCGAAGGCGCCCTCGCCGAACGTCTCGACCATGCGCTTGTAGTCGCTCGGCAGCGCGGTGCCCAGGCGCGACTCCACCTCCGGCCAGTCCACGTCCGGCCGTCGGGCGGGCTGTGTCCAGCCGGTGATCCGTCTGAGCCGCTCCATCCAGTCGACGTCCTCGTCCTCGTCCGGAGCGGCCGCCAAGGGTTCTGGCACCTCCCTGTGAGCGACCACCAGCACCGGCCGCTCGGCCCCCTCGGCATCCCGTGCCGTACCCGTGCCGACCCACTGATCCCCGTACGCCCACGTCCGTATCGTCACGGCCCGTTCCTCGAAGGGCACGAGGAGAGCCGCGCCCCTGGACTCGTCGACCGTCGGATCGGTGAAGCCGTCGAGGACGAGGGTGCGCGGGGCGCCGTACCTGCTGTCGAGCAGGTCGGTCAGGTCCTGCGGGTCCAGGTCGCAGGGCAGGTACATGTAGCCGTCACCCGGGCCGAGCTGGGCCAGCAGGTCGTTGACGGTCGCTTGCGTGAGCTCCATGGCGGACAGTGAAGCGCACCGCACTGACAATGGACGTGCTCACAGACGTATCTGACGTCAATTCGGGAGGTGTTGGACCCCGTTTCATTCAGCGAGTCTGCGGTGACATATGAGGGTCGCCGCGATGGCGGTGAACGCGATGAAATGTTCGGGTTTGCGCTCGTAGCGGCAGTGGAGACGCCGACAGCCGGACTACGTCCAGAACTCGTGTGCCGTGCAACTCCCCTACGGAACACCCGTCAAGGTCGAGGTGTGGCGCACCTGCACTCTCTCCACCAGAACCGGCGACCACCTCGACATGGCTTCGACCCCGACGGTGCCGTCGCCCCCACCGACCGGTGCCTTCCCGGCTCGGCGGCGGAGGCGGGCTGGCGCCCGGCCGCCTCCACGCTGCTGCTGGCAGCGGTCTGCTGCGTCGCGGTCGCGCCGTCGCAGCCCTGAAGCGTGAGTTAGCGAGGACCCCTCTTCGCGGACGCACGAGAAGCCGAAAGGTTGTACGAGGACTGTGATCTGGCTGTGTGTACATGAACACGTCCGTTACCCGTGATGATCCTGAGCTGCCGTCCGCTTGGTGAGCCGGGGATTCCGGCCCGGATCCCCTGCCGATCAAGTGGAGGGGTGAATTCCCATGAGCAGCGTGGACAATCGAGTTCCGCGCGCGAGCGAGATGCGGTCGTGCGCGGCGGCGTTCGTCGCCCGCGTCACGGCCCGCAACCGGCTGCCGCTGGACTACTCGGTGGCCAGCCTGCGGGTCGTCGACTTCCTGATCGACGGACTGCGCAAGGGTAGCGCCGACCGGGAGCGGGTGCTCGTTCCGCTCCTCGGACTGGGTGCCTACGTCGGTGAAGTGCTCGTGCGCCGCGCGGGGGCGGCGTGGGTGGACTTCGACGCCGGCCAGCGCGCCTACTTCGGCCAGCCGGTCGGGGTACGGATGCCGGACGAGCGGGTGTGGAACCCGCTCGGCAAGGTCCACAACCGCTTCCACCTCGGCGACCCCAGCGAGTCGCTGCAGACCTTCTATCTGAAGCTGCACGGGCGGGCCCGACAGGCGGCGGCATGACGAGGCACGGCGCTGCGGTGGCCGTGCTCCTCGCCGCCGCGTTGACCGGCTGTTCGGATCCGGCGGACGAGGGAAAGCCCGTCGGCTCCGAACAGCCCGCCGCGCAGAAGGAGCAGGCCGCCCCCGCCGAGCCCCGGCCCCGGACCGCCGCCGAGTTCCTCGCCCGCGCCGAGGAGGCGATGGCCGCAGAGCCAGGCTGGACGTTCGAGGTGAAGGGCCGCGAGGGCTTGTTCCTCCAGGGCCGGGAGAACGCCGCGACCTACACGGCCACCGTGCACCGGACCACCGGCGAGCAATGGGCACTGCACTCCACCGGCACCAGCCGCACCAGCAAGGGCGTGACCAAGCCCGAGGAGATCTACGTGGTCGACGGGACGGCCCACGCCAAGGAAGGCACTGCCGCCTGGCAGCACGGCCCGCTGACCGATCCGGAGTTCGCCGACAAGGTGGAGGACCCGATCGCGGCGCTCGACGCGTTCCGGGACTACGGCGACGCGGTCTCCCTCGCCCAGAGGTCGGACGGCCGGGTCGAACTGCGCGTCCGTACGGCGTCCACCGCGCTGAGCGCAGTACGGGGCCAGGACGTCGTACAGAAGGCCCTGCGCGAGCTGGAGCCGACCCTGAAGCAGCTGCGCGCGGCTGGGGTCACCGCCCCGGAGAGCGAGATCACCGTGGAGCGCGTCGAGGAGTCGGTCGTCCTCGACGCCTCGACGTACCAGGTCACCGCACATACGTTCCGGTGCACCTTCCTCGTCCCGTACGGCGGACAGGACATCCGCTACGACCAGGAAGTCGCCGAGCGGACCGCGGGGACCTACAACGAGGGCGTCGCGCTTCCGGCGGGGGTGGGATGACGAGCGCCCTGTGACACTTCTGTGAGGCCGGGCTGCGTCGTCGACCGTGGAGGAGCGTGGGCAGGGGGCGTACCGCGAGGTGCGGATTCGCTGCGAACTGGTACGGACGAGGACAGTTCCTGGGCTGAGGGGGGAACCCCGCCGCGCAGGAGCGCAGCAGCCGAGGCACGTGGTGTGCGCTATTGCGATAACTCGGGCTTTTAAACCCTGGTCAAGAGCGCCGCCCGGGGATAGGCACAGAACAAGGGGCACACCCATGTGTGCCCGGTCGTGTTCGGCCCCCTCGGGAACTTTGTAGCACGCGATCCGGGTCGGCGACCTCGCCAGGTCGCCTTTCCCAGCCCGACCTCCGCTTCCCCGAGATGCGACTCGCCGTGCCGGTTGAGGAACTTCGCACGCGTACCAAAACCCTGACCGGCGACCTGGACACGCTGCCATTACCTGGTGAGCGGCGAAGCAGGGGCTGTCGGGCGAGGATGACGTCGTTGGCCCGCCCTCGCACGACCAGTTGCCCGCTTCGGACTAGAAGACTGGCCCAAAGAGTGACGACCCACCAAACCGTGTGCGTTTCTGTGTGGTGTCGGACACATTTAGGCAGGTCGGGCGTAGTTTCGGGGCAGGAGACGATGCTGGCGTCCAAATCGGTGCCAGGGTTGGAAATGCGTCGTTGGTATGACCACCGAACGCCTTGCCAAGTGGCCTTGACCTGCGGAAATGTGCCAACAGGAGGTGATGCCCGCGTTGTTCCGGGCGCTGTGCGACCAGAAAAGAGCAACGGTCAAAAGACCGTGTGCGTTTTGACGTGAACGCACAAACTCCCGACCTGCATTTCTGCAGGTCAGAGGCCTTTCCCGGAGTGCCCCAGGCAGGATTCGAACCTGCGTACACGGCTCCGGAGTATGTTGCGCTGCTCAACGCGCAGGACGTGAAAAAGAACGATCTCCTGAATCCCTGTGCTACTGCTGCCCACGCAAAAACGCTCGGCTGGGAAACCCCCAGCCGAGCGCCTGCATAAACTGCTCGCGGCCTGACCAACACGACCACGTGTTGCAACGACCCCTGGAAAGCGCCGACCGGTTCGGGTCTCCGTACGTGCCGCGCTTACTGCGGGGGCATCAGCCCCGTGCCTGGAACGTCACCTCACTCACGCCCCAGAGGAACTCGCCGCCCAGCGGGTTCTCTGGCCATTCGGCACGGAAGTTCCGGACGAGAAACTCCACCATCCCGCAGTCGTAGCGGCTCCACAGCGAGTCGTTGCGCTGATAGACCACGACCGGCCACTTGGCGGGATCGTCGTCCGACGCGTCCCAGCACAACATGTCCGCGGTGGCGTCGACCCCCCAGGTGATCAGCACCGGAGAAGTGCCCTCCAGCTCGGGTGTCTTCTTCTCCGTCCCCCAGTCGGCCTCGGCGTTCGCCGTCTCGATCACCATGCCGTCCCGCGGTGCCTGTTCCAGCGGCACCTTGGGCTCCGGCCTGCCGATCGACAGGTAGTTCTGCACCGCGCCGGCGCCGTAGACCTCCATGAAGCGCCGGTAGTCGAGCGGGAACGGCTTGCCCCACGACGCGGTGAGGGCGGCCCAGTCGACCGTCGTGCCCCCGTCCGTCGGCGGCGGCATGAGCCGTCGCAGGGCGTCCAGGCCGGTCGGCTCACTCATCGGTACCTCGCTCCGTGTCCGTTCGATCCTCATCGGTCCGCGTCACGGGGTGCTCCCCGTGGGTGCGGGCGCACCGCCGCTGTCCATCTGTGTGCCGAGATTGTCTCCCGTGCTCAGTTCGTTCGGTATGAACACCTCGAAGTCGATCCCGATCGAGCCGTCGGGATTGACGCCGTACGCCGACATGTCGTACCCGGTCGGAACGGTCCTGCTGCCGTCGTAGCGGGGCGACACGGTGTACATGACGTCCTGGCCGGCCATCACGGCCGTGTAGACCATGCTCTCGTACGTCCTCATGTGCTTCTCGCCCTGGGTGGAGCCGATCTGCTTGGCGTTGGCGCCGCAGGCGCACGGGGAGAGGTTCGCCAGGACGCCCTTGCCCGTCAGCTTGTTGCCGATGAGGTGACAGGCGTTGACGTTCCTCTGCTTGTCCAGCCCCTTGCCGTCGGCGAAGTCCTGCGCCCACTGGTACCCCGGCGGGTTCGAACCCACGGCGATTCCCTTGTTCTTCTGCAGGTAGTCCTTCGTCAGGCAGGCCTCCCCGGCCGTCGCGCGGTTGCCGTTGCCCGCGTCCCGATCGCCGTACTTGATCCAGCCGTCGCCGCAACCGGACCGGTTGTCGTCGCTGTCGGGCTCCGGCTGGGGCCGCGGGGCGGGTGCGGGCTGGTCGTCGGTGTTGTCCCGCGCCCGGGAACCTTCGTCGATCCGTGCCCGGACCTCGTCGACGACGTACGAGACGGCGGCGGCGACGGCGATGATGGCGACCGTGACCACGACCGCGGCGACGAAGACCGCGGCGACCGCGGGGATGGCGAGGACGAACCAGTGACCGTCGATCTCGACGTTGCTGATCGGGTTGCCGCCGGTGAAGGCGTAGCGGTTGCCGGTGAAGGGGTCACTGCCCAGACCCATGTCGGCCAGGGCCCCGTTGTACATGTCCCGGCTGGTGAAGCGGTTCAGCCCCGGGTCGTAGTCGCGGAAGCCCATGTCGTACGTGCCGGATCCGGCGTCCCACCGCTTGGCGTTGTAGCGGTAGGAGTTGTACTCCTCCTTGGTCGGATCGGCGGCGTCCGGCTTGTCGATGCCGGTGAACTCCGACGAGTCGTCGTTGCCGTAGGCCGTGTAGCCGTAGGTGGCCTTCGTGTTGCCGCTGCCGTCGGTCAGGGTCTCGACGTCCGTGTGGCTGTTGTAGCCGTAGTACGCGTCCTCGGTCGTCCCGTTCTCGTTGTGCTTGACCTGCGACAGTCGCTGGCCCCACGGGCTGTACTGGTAGGACTTGGTGAGCTTGTCGGCCACCTCCTCGGTCAGCACCTCCTGGGAGAGGCCGAGGTAGCGGTAGTCGGTGGTCTTGCCGTCGGCGGTCTTTGACGAGGTGCGGTCGAGCGGGTCGAAGGTGTACTTCGTCGACTTCATCGCGCCGCCCGCGTCCCGCTGCTGGGACTCGACGACGTGGTCGAAGCCGTCGTAGATGCTGCGCGAGACGACCTGCCCGTCCTGGGACGTCGACTCCTGACGGCCCAGCGGGTCGTAGTTGAAGGAGGTGACGGACCCGGCGGTGGTCGACGTCTGCAGCCGGTTGCGGTCGTAACGGAAGTCTGTGGCGGGGCCGTCGACGGACTGCTGGACGACGTTGGCGTTGTCGTCGTGGACGTACGTCTCCGTGGCGGCGCCGTTGCCGGTCTTCACCGACTTGGCGATCCGGTCGACCGGGTCGTAGGTGTACTCGGTGGTGGACTCCAGGTACGCCGAGTGGTTGTCGGCGTTCACCTTCTTCGCCGCGTCCTTCGCCTTGTTGCCGTTGGCGTCGTAGGCGTAGGTGTGCGAGGCGACCAGCGTGCCGCCGGCCTTCTTCTCCGCGCTGGTCTTTACCGTGCCGTCGAGGAAGTAGGTGTGGTCGACGGTGTTGCCGTTGTCCTTGGTCTCCTGCAGCACCTCACCGCGGTCGGTGTAGGCGTAGGAGGTGACCTTGGGGTCGGTGTCCGTGGGCGACGTGCCCACCGAGACCGACTTGACCTTCTCCCTCAGGTCGTAGGTGTACTTCGAGTACTGGTCGGGGTGGGTGATCGTCTCGGGCTGGTCGTTGGGGTCGTAGGTGTAGGCCGTGCTCGTCTTCTCCTGGCCGGCCAGGGTCTCGGTGATCTGGGACACCCGGTTCAGGCCGCTGTAGGAGATCGTGTACTTGTCGACCTCGGCGCCGGACGACAGGTCGTCGATCAGCGAGAGGTTGTCGTTGAGGTCGTAGGCGTAGCGGAAGTGGTGCTTCTCCGCGTCGATGTCGCCGGTCAGGTCGCGCACCAGCTTGACCCCGTCGGCCACGACCTTGCCGTCGGCGGCCTGGAACAGCTCCAGCTTCGCCGCGTTGCCCTGGGTGAAGTCGTACGTGCCGAGGCTGACCCAGGCGCCCGCCGCGGTGGACTGGTCGACCGTCTTGTCGGTGCTTCCACCGGTGTGGGTGACCTTGTACCTGGCTGTCTTGCTGGCACCCGCGACCTGCGGGAACTTCACGTAGGCGGTGTACTTGCCGTTCTTGGGGATGTTCAGCGTCCAGGAGTACGCGTCCGTCCCGCTGCCGGCCGCGTGCACGCGGTGGTCGAAGCCTTGCTGACCGGTGAGGCTCTCCGTGGTCCAGGTGCCAGTGGAGCCGGTGTGCTGGATGTCGGAGTTGTCGACGAGGGGCACCGCGGTGCCGACCGGCACGCCGTCGTCGCTCTTCTCCTTCAGCTTGCCGTTCGGGTAGTAGCTCCAGCCCATGGTGCGGCTGACGGAGTCACCGGCGGAGCGGGTCCGCGCGGCGAGCCGACAGGGCTGGCTCTGAGCAGGGTTGTCCCAGTGACACACGGATGTGCCGCATCAAGCGTGCTCGGCCGCCGGCATGAGCCGACGGCCAAGCGCGCATCAATGCCCGGAACTTCACCCCGGAAGAGAATGACCCGCCCGCCGCTTGACCCAGGAGACTATTCCTGCCGCGAGCCCGCCGGCGGCGGCGAGAAGCCCGAGCAGCGCTGTCGATGCCAGCATGAGCAGGCCGGTGCGGCTGTCGAGGACCTGCGCCTGGACTGCGGTGGCCGCGACGCTGCCTGACTGCTCAGTGAGGAAGAAGCGGGAGTCGTTGGAGTTCGCACGGTGATCGCCGAGCAGGAAGAGCCGCCCCTCAGGTACTACCACATCGTACGCGTGGGTCATGCCGGACGGATCGCCGTCCTTCACGTACGGTTCGGCAAGCGGCTTCCCGTTCACCGTCACCGGCCCGCCGGCGCTCTGCCTGACGTGGTCGCCACCCATGCCGATCACGCGCTGCAGCACGGCCATGCCCTCGTAACGATTCCCCGTCCGGTAGAGCACCACATCACCCCGTTCTATCGCACCCGTGTCGGTTCTCTCGAGGAAGACGAATTCACCGGGGGAATAGGTCGGATTCATGGAATCGCCGTTGATGGTGGCCGACGTGTACCTGGTGCCGATCACCAGAATCGCGCCCACAGTCAGAGCCGACCCGGCAGGGCCCAGCACCCATCCGGCAAGCCGAAATCCGCGTCCAGCGCGTCCCATGTCACGTCACCTGACCCATCGGACGCATGAACTGCAAGAATTCTCCCTTGAATTCTTCCTCGATGGTATTCCAGGGGAGTTCCAGCCGTAGCGGCTCCCCGTTCGTGGCCTCGACGATTCGCTCGACCCGCATTCTTTCCACATTCCGATCGCAGATTGGGGACGGGAGACGTGCCGAATGTCCGACACAACCCCCGGAATCGCTTTAAGGGATGTTATAGACGGCGTCGTATCACTGGCGCCGCTCGAACAGCTCCAGGTTCAGGCGTCGTCGCCGGAGCCGGGCTTGAACGTCGCGCCGAGGTCGTACTGGGCGATCCCGAAAGGTCGAAAATCTGCATCCGCGAGAACTCTATAGAGGAATTCCGACGTGGACATGTCGTACTGACACCACTCGCCGCCGTCGGCTCGCGCGAGGATGGGATACTCACCGGGCCGCTGGGCATCGATCAGCCAACAGTACTCATCGCCCCATTCCGTGGAGGCCCACTCGACCAGACCCTTACCTCCCGGGGCGTAAACCGAGTAGGGATCCACAGCAGAAACATCACCATACCTTCCGTCTTGCTCGACCGAAAGGGCCACTCGCCACTGCGTGAGGAAGTCGAAGACGACACCCTCGTCACGCGCGAGAAAGAAGACGGAATCAGAGAATACGCCGCCACCAAAGGCCTCGAAGAGCTCTTTGTAGTCCGCCGGCAGCGGGACCTGCAACTCCTCTTCCATCGCCGCCCAGTCGACAGGAAGCCCCAGCGGCTCCCAACCAGTCAGCTCGATCACACGCTGCACCCACATACGGCAACCTTTCAGAAGGAAAAGGGTGTGGGTGAACATCATCAGCGATATTCACCCACACCCATTGTATCTTCGGCGAACTGGCTGCCTAACTCAGGGCTGGAGCCCTGAAGGTGTATTCCAGATCGTAATGGGATCGAGCGGAGCTTCCCCGGTGTCCATGTTCAACCATTTGATGGTCAGGTAATCCGGAGCGCCATTTCGGCCGGTGTAGTGGGCGGTTACTTCATAGTAGACCGTGTCCCCCGCCTCCACCATCCTGGCAACCTCGTTCTCCACCTTCCTCATCTGAGACCTGTTGGGTCTTCCATACAAGGAAACCAGATTCCGACGGTCGGTACCGCTACCGCCCAGCGCATTGGCCAAGAGGTGACCGCGGTTCATCCCCGCCTTCATGCCCGGCGTGATGGTCTCCGGATGATCCCTCATGGGACGCGGAACCGGCGATCCCGCGATCATGGAGTCGGAGTTGCCCATCGTCTGGCCCTTGTCGTTGATCCAGCTGAAGTCGCCCTTGTTGAGACAGGCCCGCACACCCTGCGCCCTGTCGTACTTGTCGAGGGGCTGGTAGAACACCGCGCTCTGGTCATCGGTGCAGTTGCCCTCCGTGAACGGGAACAGCGTATCCGCCGGCACCCAGTCCCAGTCGTCCTCGGGCGTGGTGAGCCGGCCCTTGCTGAGGTCGCCCGTGTGCTCGGACGAGTAGCCGTTGGGGGCCGTTTCGTTGTACCACCCGATGCCCGTGAGGAACGTGTCGACGACGGTGAGCCAGCCGCCCTTCGCCTTCTTCGCGCCACCGGCGACGGCGTCCCCGGCATCACCGAAGAAGTCCTCGCAGGCGTCCCACCCGAAGCAGTGCCCATCGATCTCTATGAAGGTCGTGGGGTTGCCACCGGTGAAGGCATACCGGTTCCCGGTGTAGGGATCCGAGCCGAGGCCCATGTCCGCGAGGGCGCCGTTGTACATGTCCCGACTGGTGAACCGGTTGAGTCCGGGGTTGTAGTCCCGGAAGCCCATGTCGTAGGTGCCGGCGTGGGCGTCCCACCGCTTGGAGTTGTAGCGGTAGGGGTTGTACGCCTCCTTCGTCGGGTTGCCGGCGTCGGGCTTGTCGATACCGGTGAACTCGGACTCGTCGTCCGAGCCGTAGGCCGTGTAGCCGTAAGTGGCCTTGGAGTTGCCGTCCTTGTCGGTCAGCGTTTCGACGTCGGTGTGCGAGTTGTAGCCGTAGTAGCTGTCCTCGCTGGTGCCATCGGTCTTGTGCGTGACCTGGGACAGCCGCTCGCCCCACGGGCTGTACTGGTACGACTTGGTGAGCTCGCCGGCGACCTCCTCACCCAGCACCTCGGTCGACAGGCCGAGGTAGCTGAAGTCGGTCGTCTTGCCGTCGGCCGTCTTGGACGCCGTGCGGTCCAGCGGGTCGAAGGTGTACTTCGTCGACTTCAGCGCGCCGGCGTCGTCCATCTTCTGGGACTCGACGACATGGTCGAAGCCGTCGTACACCGAGCGTTCGATGACCTTGCCGCCGCCGGTGACGGACTCCTGACGACCGAACGGGTCGTAGTTGTAGGTGGCCGTCGAGCCGCCCACCGTCGCCGAGAGCAGCCGGTTGCGGTCGTAGGTGTACGTCGTGGACGTGCCCTTGACCGTCTGGCTGATGACGTTGGCGTTGTCGTCGTGGACGTACGTCTCGGTGCCCGCGCCGTTGCCGGTCTTGACCGACTTGGCGAGCCGGTTCACGGGGTCGTAGGTGTAGTCCGTGGTCGACTCGAGGTAAGCCGCGTTGTTGTCGGCGTTCATCTTCTTCGCGACGTCCTGCGCCTTGTTCCCATTGGGGTCGTAGGCGTAGGTGTGCGAGGAGACGAGGGTGCTGTTCGGCTTCTTCTCCGTGGTCGTCTTGACCGCACCGTTGAGGTAGTAGGTGTAGTCGACCGTGTTCTTGTTGTTCTTGGTTTCCTGGAGCTTCAGGCCCCGGTCGGTGTACGTGTAGGACGTCACCTTCGGCGAGGCGTCCGTCGCGCTCTTGCCCACCGAGACCGACTGGACCAGATCACGCAGGTTGTAGGTGTACTTGGAGAACTGGTCGGGGTGGGTGATCGTCTCCGGCTTGCCATTGGCGTCGTACACGTACGACGTGGCCTTCTTCTCCTGGCCGGCCAGCGCCTCGGTCACCTTCTGGACCTGGTTGAGGCCCGTGTAGGCGACCGTGTACGCGTCGATCTTCGCACCGGAGGAGGTGTCGTCGATCGAGGTCAGGTTGCCGTTGACGTCGTAGGCGTAGGCGAAGGACTTCGTCTCGCTGTCGGTCTCACCTGAGGTGTCCCGTACCAGCTTGACCGCGTCCGCGACGACGATCCCGCCGGCGTTCTGCTCCAGCTTCAGCTTGGCGTCGTTGCCCTGCTTGAGGCTGTAGGAGCCGAGCGACACCCAGGTGCCGGTGGACGCGTTCTGGTCCTTGGTCACCGCCGGGTGGGTGGTCGTGCCCTGGGACAGGGTGTACTTAGCCGTCGTCGCGGCGCCGGTCACCTTCGGGAACTTCACATACGCGGTGTAGGTGCCGTCCTTGGGGATGTTCAGCGTCCACGTGTAGGCATCGGTGCCCGTGCCGGCCGCATGCGTGCGGTGGTCGTAGCCCTGCTGCCCAGCGATGTCACCCTTCGCCCACGTACCCGTGGAAGAGGTGTGCTGGGTGTCGGAGTTGTCCACCAGGACCACCGACTTGCCCACCGGAACGCCGTCGTCCGCCTTGGACTTCAGCTTGCCGTCGGGGTAGTGCGACCACGTCATGGTGCGGTCCGAGGAGCCGCCCGCAGAGGTGAGCGTGCGAGCCTTCTGCTGGCCCAGCTCGGTGTAGTCGAAGGTGGTGGTGATGTCCCACGGGTCGGTGGACTTCTTCGTCCAGCCGTTGTCGAAGTACTCGAAGACCGTGTCGTTGCGGACCGTCTGGCCCTCCGACGGCGGCAGTGAGCTCTTCGTCACCCGGCCCACCGCGTCGTACACCGTCTGCGTGTAGACGTTCGGGCTGTTGTAGCGGCCGTCGTTCGGGTCGTACGGCTGGAACTGCTTGACCGGACGGTTCAGCGCGTCGTACTCGGTGCGCTGGGTGAAGTCGTCCGCGGTGGCCGTGGCCGTACCCCGCGGGGTGATCACCTTGGTGGTGTTGCCGACCTGGTCGTACTCGAACTGACTCGTGCGGAACGTGGTTCCCTCGTAAGGGACCCGGACCTCCTTCTGCTTACCGCGCTCGTCGTAGTCGACGTACGTGATGTTGCCCTCGGCGTCCTTGGTCTGGATGACCAGGGAGTCCTTGTCGTAGGTGGTCGAGGTGGACTTGCCGGCCGCGTTCGTGACCGTGGTGACCCGGTGGTTCAGGTCGTAGGCGGTCTTGGTCAGGTAGTCGGACGTGTCCGCCGTGGCGTTCTTCTTCGGGTCGACGATCTGGGTGACGTTGCCGACGCTGTCGTACGTGTAGGAGATCTTGTCCTGATCGGAGTTCACCACGGAGGTGAGCTGGTAGATCTCGTCGTACGCGTTGGTGGTGACGTGGTCGGTCGCATCCGACGTGGTCAGCACGCCCTTCGGCTCGGTCGTCGCCTTGAGGTTGCCGACCTTGTCGTAGGTGTAGACCGTCTTGCGCTCACTGGAGGTGGCCGTGTCCTTCGGCGCGGTCTCCGAGGTGATCTGGTCCGCCGCGTCGTACACCGCCGTGGACACCGCACCATTGGGTGCGGTCGCCTTGGTGACGTTGTCGTTCGCGTCGTACTCCGGCGCCGGCATCGTGATCAGGACGCCCGCCGCCTGGTCCTTCGGCACCGTCTTCACCAGCGGGCGGCCGAACGCGTCGTACTCCTGCGTGGTTTTCTTGCCCAGCGCGTCGGTGGCCTCGCGGACCTGGCCGCGCTCGTCGTAGACGAAGGACGTCGCCTTGCCCAGCGCGTCGGTGATCTTCGCCGGGTAACCCGTGGGACCGAAGTCGCTGTTGGTCGTCGGGTTGCCGTTGGCGTCGATCGCCTTGGTCATCTGACCGTAGGCGTCGTACTCGTACTTGGTGGTGTAGTCGTCCGCCGTCGACGTCGCGACACCCTTGGGGTCGGTGACCGTCTTCAGGTTGCCGAACGAGTCATAGCCGAACTGCCACTTACGGCCCTCCGGAGAGGTCTTGGTGTACAGGTCGGCCGAGTAGCCGTCCAGACGGGTCTGGTAGCTGTACTGCTGCGAGTTGGCCGGGTACGTACCCGGAGCACATTCCGAGGCAGCCGGAACACCGGACTTGTTGTTCTCCGCGTCCCGCGACCAGAGCGGATAGCCGGTCTTCTGGTCGTAGCAGTACGCGGTTTTGGCGCCGTTGGCCTCCTCCAGATACGTGACGTTGTTGTCCCCGTCCCACGCCATCTTGGTGGTCTGGGACTTGGCGTTCGTCGTCTGCACCGGACGGCCGAAGTCGTCCGTCACATAGGAGGTGGTGTGAGACTCCGCGTCCGTCACCTTGGTGTCGGTGAACTTCGCGTTCGACGCGTTCGCCGCGTACGTGAACCCGGTCGTCCCGTTCAGACGGTCGGTGACCGTCTTCGTCCACCAGTGGTACTTCGGGTCGTCCCCGGCCGACGGCTCGTTGTACGCCAGCTTCGTGGCGTTGTTCCGCGGGTCGGTGATCTGGACCAGCTTGACGTTCTTGTTGCCCTGCGTGGCGTCGTACGTGAAGCCGAAGACCTTCGGCTGGGCCGAGCCCACGCCGTCGGTCATCTTGGTCATCAGGCCCTTGTCCGAGTACTCGAACGTGAGCTTGCGGCCCGAGATCTCGGTGACCGACTGGATGTGGTCCTCGATCTTCGGCGAGGTCGCCTCGGCCTTGTCGTAGTAGTCGACCGTGAGCGACTGCCGGCCCGCCGGGTCCGTGATGTAGACCAGGAACTTCGTCGGCTTGTTGTTGGACCTGCGCTCCTCGTACGTGTACGTCTGCGTGTTGCCGTTCTTGTCGATCGCGGACGTCATGTAGCCGTCGCAGCCGAACAGGAAGCGGGTGCCGTCGGGGCGCGTGAGCGTCCAGGCGTCCGGGATCGGGTCCTTGGCCGGGGTGCAGTCCAGGCCCGCCTTGGGCGTGATCTTGTAGTGGACGCCGGCCGGGGCCTTCCACGTGCCGTCCGGCTGCTTGCGGAAGACGTGCGTGGTGCCGTCGCCGTCCGGGAGGCGGATCTCCGTCGGGTTCGGGTTGGGGTGGAAGTCCAGCGGCGCACCCAGCCGGATCGGGCCCGAGGCCTGGAACGACCAACCGTGGCCGGAGACCGTGTCCGAGGTGTCCAGCGAGTTGTACGCCACCCGGAAGAACGTGTTCAGGCCCCGGCCGGGGTTGTTGAACGCGTTGTACTGCCACACGCTGTTACCGGCCGCCAGGTTGTTCATCACCGTCGAGCCGGCGCCGGCGTTCTTGCCGGTGTAGGAGTAGAACTTCTCCATACCCAGCTGGTTCGACGTCGGGTCCTCGACGGCGACGTTCTGCTTCAGGCCCGGGATGCCGGAGGTGCCGGAGACCCAGGTGCCGGCGGTCTTGTTGTGCACGTCCCAGGTCAGGACGTAGTCCGTCCGCTTGTTGCCGTTGTCCGAGTTGATCGGCGTCTTGACGGCGGCCTGCAGGTTGACGGTGTCACCCGGCACCATGTCCTTCGGCAGCGCCGTCTGGACCTGGTTGCCGCCGTTGGTGACGTCCGTGCCGTCGGGCAGGGTCCACCGGTACGACAGCACGTGGTCGGCGGTCGTCCAGTTGGCGGTGGTGGTGTTGGTGAGGGTGAAGTCGACCGTGTAGTCGCTGTTCGGCGTCATGCGCGCAGGAGTCTGCGGCGCGTAGTACGTCGAGGCGGTGGTCGAGTCGATGTACGTGACCACGATGCGGGGCCGCAGGCGCTGCTCGGTGCCCTCGGAGGACAGGAACAGCGTCCGCTCCTGGGACGCGGCCTCGTCGGCCATCTTGATGACCACGCCCTGCTGCGAGGAGGGGGTGGTCACCCAGGACTGGGCGAGGGAGGTGATGCTCCAGTCGTGCCGGGCGGGGTCGTTCGTCTTCGACCCCGTATCACCCGCAACGGCGCCGAAGTCACCGCCGACCGTGGTCCAGTTGGTGGTGGCATTCGCCTTGACCCACGTGGCCGTGGCCTCGTCGAAGTCGCGGGTGAGCGGGCGGATTTCGTACAGGGCGCCGGCGGCGTCGGTGGCGGTCTGGGTGGACCACAGGCGCACCTTTGCGTCCAGGACCCGGGCCGTCTGCGGGATGCCCAGGGCCGGGAACTTCAGCACCGCACGCGTGTCACCGTAGGTGGCGGAGTTGTTGCCGACACTCAACCAGTTCTTCGGACCGCCGTCGTCGATCGTGTCATGCGTCGACGTCGACCGGGCCGCGGACAGCGTGGTGTCCTGAACCGCGTCGAGAACCTTGGTCGTCCGGCCCGCCTTGGGGAGGCGGACGAGCTGGGTCGGCGCGCCGACGATCTGCCCGTCCTTCGTCTTGACCGCGACCATGTAGTAGTACGCCCGGCCGAACGGATCCGGATCGTCCGCCTTCGTCGGCGTTGCCGAGGTGTCCGTGTACGACGTCGTCCCCGGAGCGACCGGGGCGACGAGCGTCGCAGCCGACGGCGTGAACGTCTGGTTGATGGAGCGGTGGACCTGGTACTCGGCGAGGTCGTCACCGGTGCCGATCGGGTCCTGGTCGTCGTACGCGGACCAGTTCAGCTCCGCGCCGGTGTCGTGAATCGTGGTCGGGGCGGCGAGGTCGACGCCCTGCTGGCCGAAGGTCAGCACCAGGCGCGGGTAGTTCGCGGTCTCACCGCCGTACCCGAACTCGGAGCCCTCGTACCGCGGACCGCCCTTGGGACCGTTCGCGGACTCGTCACCCGCCTTGATCACGAACCCGTTGTTCGCATACGTCCCGTCGATCCACTGCTGGACCGTCTTCGTCACCGGGAAGCTGTGCCAGGTGTTCAGCTCACCGGGCTGCTTGGTGACCACACCACCCTTGGTGAACCGCACCGCATCCGCGATCACCGCCGTCGACGTGGAGACCGGCCCATCACCGAGCACGACCTTGCCCAACGTGCCGGCCTTGAACGGATGCGAGCCGAGGGCCTTCCACACACCGCCGGTGCCGGCCTGCTGGTTGACCGTGTAGCTCTTGGTGCCGCCGTTGTAGGTGACGGTGTACGGGGCGTTCGTGGCGCGGTCGGAGGCCGGGACGTAGTGCGTCTCGACCTGATATGTGCCGTCCTCGGGAAGACTCGGCTGCCAGGTGTAGGTGTCACCCGCGACCGAATCCTTGTTGTACATGTACGTCTGGTTCACCGCGTACTGCGTGAACGCCGTGTTCCCCGACGCCGGCCACGAACCCACCGCCGCCGTACGGCCCGCCTCACCGTTGTCCACCACCACCGACGTACCGGACAGCTCACCGGTGATCGCGTTGGCGCTGTTCCAGGTTGCCTGGTCCTCGGCCCACGCCTGGGTGGCGCGGTGCGCCTCCAGCTGGACCTCGGTGTCGCCGGTGGTGTGGGTCTGGTCGTAGTACAGCTTGAGGTCGGCCGAGTCCAGCTTGGTGCCGGCCGGGACGCCGGTGAGCGGGAACTTCAGCAGGGCGCGGGAGGCGCCGGTGCTGGTGTTGCCGACCGACAGACGCCAGTTGTCGTCGTAGTTCGACCCCGGACCGTCCGAGGAGATCATCACGTCCTGCGCCGTGGTCGGCGTCGGCGCGATGGCGATCGTCGGGTCGATCGTGACCGGATACTGCCGCTCGGGCGCGGCCAGCCACGTCGCGTCCGGGGTGACCGTCAGCTTCCAGCCCTTGCCCACCCGGGTGAGCTTCTGCTGGACGGCGGAGCTGTAGGCGGTGCCGTACGGCGACGCGGTGTCCTTCTTCGCGTCCGTCATGAACGCGGCCGGGATCACCAGGACGGGATTCGCGCCCTCGCCGTAGAAGCGGACCGAGCCATCCTTGCCCGCCTTCGGCGTGAGCCCGCCCGCGTCCAGCGTGAACGTGAACGACACCGGCTTGGCGGGCCGGCCGTCCAGGATGATGTTTTCCTTCACCCGGCCAGGACCGACCTGGTACGACAGGTCCGCACCGGCCACGGCGTCCTTGTACGTGACGGTGTCGCCCTTGGCGACGGGGGTGAGCTTGGCCGCGCCTTCGAGGCCCAGAGTCACCGCATGCCCGTCACCGGACTCGAAGCGGAGCAGCCTGTCGGCGTCGGACCCGAACCAACTACTCGCAGCGTTCGTCGTGTTGGCGAAGTCGTAGCCCTTGGTGCGGGTCGGGGTGACCGTGGGGTCGATGTCCTTCCAGGACTTCCCCGAGCGATACCCGGTCGGCATCGCCGACACCTCGGTCTGCACCCGGCCGTCGGACAGCTTCCAGTACCGGGCGTTCGCCGTACGTCTGCCCGTCAGTTCCGCAACGCGTTTCGTCTTCCCGTCCGCCTTGCCCTTCGGCAGCTTCTCCCGGCTCGGCAGGACCGGAGTCCCACCGGTCGACGGCTCCTCCGGCTCGCCTGACTCGCCTTCGTCGTCCGAGAACCAGCCCGCGAAGGTATCGACAATACCCTCGCCGTCATCACTCGAAACCGGTGCCGCATAAGCGACTTGTGGCAGCATGGTCCCGGCGACCGCCGAAACTACGAGGCAGGCTATCGCCCGCCCGTATCTCACTTTCACGCCATTCCCTTCATCGGCACCCATTCCGCGCAGGCGAAAGAGGCGCACCGACGCGCCGGCACGGGGGCTCCGTCGCCGGTCACGGTGGACCTGACCTCGACCGGAGCGCCTCGGGGCATGCCAGCCAAGACCGCCTTCCGCATACGGAAAAACGGCCTCGCCAGAGGTGAGCGTGATCGTGGTGGGAGGATCTTCAGCACGGAGTTGAGAGTTCCGTCAACTGCCTTCTTAATTAGGGCATTTCGCTGACCGTATTGCGGGCGGTTGGGTTGCCTTGCCCGACTTTTCCGGTGCCTGGCATTTCTTGAATCCGATGGTGTATAACCCAGCCGAATTCATGTCTACAGAAAGCTGGGCCATGCCGACGACCGAAGAACCGGAAGGACCGGATGAGTCCAAAACCCCGGACGGCACAAAGGTTTCCGAGACCCCGGACGACCGCCGCACCGACCGCGGCGGCATCGCCGTCGCCGCGGCTCTGCTGCTCGCATGCGGCGCGTTCGTCGCCTACGGAGTCCTCGACTCCGATGACGACCCGGCGGGCAAACGGGCGACCACGCCCACCGCCGAGGTGACCTACGAGGTGCTCGGCGAGGGCGCGGTCGACATCTCCTACCGCGGGGCTGGCGGCGACAAGGCGGACACCGTCACGAACGTCGGCCTGCCGTGGAGGAAGACCGTGAGCGTGCCGCTCGGCGCCTCCCCGATCGTCAACGTCACCCTCGGCGAGAAGGGCGGCACGGCCAGCTGCACCCTCGCCGTACGTGGCAAGCACGTCCAACGCGCCACCGCCACCGGCGCCTTCGGCCGGACCACGTGCAGCAGTGAACTCCCCACCCCCGAAGCGTCCGCAGCGCCTGAAGGAGCCCAGTGATCCCGCACCTTGTCCGCCGTACGGCCAGGGGCGTGGTGACCACCGCCGTCACCTTCGCGACCCTCGGTCTCACCTCCTCGGTGACGCCGGCGGCGCAGATACCGGCCGGAGTGCGGAGCATCGCGCTGCACGGCTCCGATCCCGCCCAACGGTCGCTGTCCGCTCGGCGCACAGAGCCGTTCAGCCTGCTCGGCGTCACCTGGGCCGAACCGCGCGCCGAGCTCGGCGGCACGGCAGAGGTCCGTACGCGCGACAGGGCCACCGGTTTCTGGTCCGGCTGGCGTGAGCTCGAACTCGACATACGTACGCCCGAGGTCGGGATCGATGCCGAAGCCGGCGGGGTGCGCGCCGGAACCCAGCCGCTGTGGACCGGGCCGTCCGATGGCGTACAGGTCCGGGTGACCGGGCAGCACGGCAAGCTGTCGCGGCTGCCGGACGGGCTGCGCCTGGAGCTGGTGGACCCGGACGGGACCGGGGCGACCTCCTCCACGTCGTACGCCTCCACCGCCACCGCGAGCACGGCGCCTCAGCCCGTCGTAACCCCGCGCTCGGGCTGGGGCGCCGACGAGTCACTGGTGAAGGACCCGGCAGCGTACACCACGGACACGAAGGTGGTGTTCACCCACCACACGGCGGGCACCAACGACTACACCTGCGAGCAGTCCCCGGACATCATCCGCGCGATCTTCCTCTACCACGTACAGGGTCAGGGCTGGAACGACATCGGCTACCACTTCCTCGTCGACAAGTGCGGCACCGTCTTCGAGGGCCGCGCGGGCGGCATCGACAAGCCGGTCGTCGGCGCACAGACGTACGGCTTCAACACGGACACCTCGGGCGTCGCCGTCCTCGGCAACTACAACGACGCGATCTCCTCGCAGCCCGTGCTCGACGCGGTGGCCGCGGTCGCCGCCTGGAAGCTCGGACTGTACGGATACGACGCTGCCGGAACCGTCGTACTCACCGCCGCTGCCGACAACGGCAAGTACACCAAAGGCCAGAAGGTCACCCTGAACCGGATCTCCGGCCACCGAGACGGCTACCCGACCGAGTGCCCCGGCAACAACCTGTACGCCGACCTGCCGGCCATCCGCACGCTCGCCTCGGCGGCGCAAACGGGTTGAGCTCGTCGGGAGAAGACCGGCCGGGCCGTAACGACCCTTGCGGCACACGCGAGATCTGCGTCAGACGACGATCACAACATCGGGGAAGAGATCGGGGAAGAGGATGCGCAGCATGAAGAACACGTCGGTGCGCGCCAGGATAAGCGCAGCGGTCACCGCCCTCGCCGCCTGTATGGGGCTGATGGCCACCGCCACGCCGGCTCACGCCGCTGAGTACAAGGTCACGAGCAACTGCGATGTTCCCTGGATCAACTGCTCCGAAGGCGACCTCTGGCTGCTGTACAACTCCAAGGAGTACGCCATCAAGGATGGCCGCTACGTCACCAGTTGGTCCATGTTCTACGGGAACGTCTACGACTACTACGGGACCAGCCAGTACCAGGGCTCGACCCTGACGACGTACCGCTACGTCTTCAACGGCAACGGCTACGGCGCGTGGCAGTACATGAAGAACAACGCGGCCTCGGCGCAGAACTGCTCCGGAACCGACAACTACCGCGTGTACTACAACTCGGGCTACGGCGGCACCTCACAGTATTTCGCCCACCGAGAGCCCTACGGCGACTGCAATCTCACCAACCTGATCTCGGCGCTCAAGAACGAGAACGCATCGCAGCACTTCGCCTGAGCCACCGCCACCACGGATAGGGGACATCACCATGAACTGGAACAAGCGCACTGCCGCTGCTGCGGCCATGGCAGCGGCGACCGCCTTGATCACCGGATGCGGTGCAGGGACCGCGGCCGACACTGCAGGTGCCACGCCAGTGGCGGAGAACAAGCCGATGGTGGACAAGGAGAACTGGCCCAAGGCAACTCCGGAGCGGGGACTGGCGAAGGGCCTGTCTCTGCCGTTGGAGGCGTACATGCAGACCTACGAGGACACCGTGACCCTGGACCAGGCGTCGCGGAAGCTCCAGGAGAGGTGCATGGCCGATTACGGCTTCTCCATAGAGCTGCCGCCGGCCGGTACGACTCCGCCACCGAACGACAACGACGCCAACATGGAGCGCAGATACGGGCTAACCGACCGTCAGTCCGCCGCCCAGTACGGGTACGGCCTGCCTGAGGCGTTGAACAACCAGGTGCGGCAGAAGATGCCCGATCTGACGGATGAACAGGTTCAGGTGCTGACCGGGCACTCCAAGCCCACCGATCCGACCGCGCCCGATGCGGCCCTGGCCGCCGAACCAGCCCCCGAGTCCTACAAGGGCAAGAAGATCCACAAGGGAGGCTGCTCCGGGTGGGCGAAGGACAAACTGAAGCAGCCCACACCCGAGGACCTGGCGTTCGTCTCCGAACTGAACGGAAACAGCTTCACCGAGTCCATGCGGGCCCCGGCCGTGAGGCAGGGCCTGGCCGACTGGTCGCAGTGCATGAAAGCCGGAGGCTACACGGCTGCCACCCCGTTCGAGGCGACGGAGATCGCGCCGCACGCGGAAGGCGGGGCGGCATCGAAGGAGGAGATCGCCGTCGCGCTGGCGGAAATCGACTGCAAGGAGAAGACCGGTCTGGTCGCGGTGTGGTTCGCCGAGGAATCGAAGATCCAGAAGGCGCAGATCGCCGAGCACCAGGACAAGCTGAACGTCACCCGTACGCAGAACAGCAGCGCGGTGGCCGCGGCCAACGCGGAACTGGCCGGCTGATGCCCAGCGCGGGGCGGATCGTGGGCGCCGTGGCGGGCGGGCTGGTGATCGTCGGTACTGCCGTCTTCGGCGGAGTGAAGCTGGCGACAAGCGCCAATGAGGACCTCGCACGTGGCTTCCCGCCGCACCCGTCCGCATCCGACCCCACCACGGAGCTGATCACGGGCACGGTCACCGCGGAAGAGAGGAAGCGGCTCGGCGCACAGATCGCGGCCTCCACGGACGGAAGCGTGACGGTGTACACGCCACTGCGGGAAGGGGACATGGTCACACTTCCCGTTATCCTCACCAACCCCTCCGACGCGCCCCGCGTCGTCCAGGCACGCATTGAGGTCCATGCAAGCCCGTACGGGCAGCAAGTGAGCCTTCACCAGGCCGTCGTCGACAGCGGCGACCTGTTGGTCCCTCACGCGACCCTGCTGACCGAGATCAGCGTCCAGGGCGCGCACAGTCTCCACCTCCGCGATCTGTCGGTGGAGATCCGTCAAGCCGGCAGTCAGGGCTGAGCGCGCCATTCGTCCAACCCGAGGACGCGGTCATATCGTGCCCGTTGCGAGCACACGACGGTGAGCCGCAGGGCCTGGTGGACAACGGACAGAATGCGACGCTGGAAAGGTCAGCCCTTCCGGGCTACGGAACTGGGCAGGCATTCAAATTTCAGGCATATCTGGAGCTCTGACCTGCGAGAAGGTGCCGATTGCGGCGGTGGTGGCTGACCGCTTGGACGTACCCATCCTCGAACGGCGCGTGGCCTGAGTACCGACGAACTGGTGTTGTCGGTGAAGGGCAGGGTCGGACGGTGTGCGGGGATCGGTGCACATAGACGTCCCGTACGAGAACGCCGTCGCCTGCTCGGCGCCCTAGAACGAAACCGTGACGGGTGAGGCGTGTCAGGCGCTGGGGCTGGCCTCCGAGGCGTGTATCGCCATAGCCATGCGTGCGGCAGCGGCCGCTTTCAGGCGGACGGTACGGGCCTCCTAGACGAGAGCCGTCCGGGGAAGTGATCTAGCCTCCCTGTTTCGCGCGCCCAGCAGACTGGAGGTCTTGATGTTGTAAGTGATCTTCGGTCGTAAGCTCGTTGTCGCCTGCCGGTGGAAGTCCGGTCCGGGTAGCTGCCAGGAGGCCCGGTAGCAGACTGGCGGCGTCGGGGGGAAACGCCCGGCGTCGAAGCCCAATGCCGAAAGCCCTGCAAGGGGGAGCAAAGCAGCGGTCCGTAGCATCACGCGAAGCCTGCGGCGTCGTTAGAGGCCCGCCTCTCGGGGCGGGGACAGGGAGTGCCGAGCCCCCGAAATCAGGGCGAAGGCCATGGAAGCGGCGAAGATCCTGGAGATGCAGCCGTGAGGGACTCCCCGGCGTATGGGGCGTGGAACGTTGCGACGGTGACAGCGGGAACTGGGGAGGCCCTCCCCGGCCCGGCGGCCTGCGGACAGCTGCCGCCGGAAGCTGCGCGTTCTATAACCGGGTGCACCCCGGGAAGTGGACGCGAGCCGGGTGGGCGTCGGAGGCGGCCGTAGTACCGCGATTAGCCGGACGGACAACACAACCTCTGGCCAGGGAAGGGCCGCTGCTTCGTCGATGCGCAGTCTGTCTGGAGGGACTTGGTGAGTGCCGTTACGGCTAGTTCCACCACGTCGGGATCCCTGAAGCTGGATCCGGTCCGAGCCCGGCGCTCGGCCCTTCCGGTCAACTCCAGCCGAGTTCCTCGCCCGCGCCGAGGAGGCGATGGCCGGGCAGAAGGGCTGGACGTTCGCGGTGAAGGGCCGCGAGGGCTTGGTCCTGCGGGGCGAGGAGAACGCCGCGACCTACACGGCCACCGTGCACCGGACCACCGGCGACCTGTGGGCGCTGCACTCCACCGGCACCACCCTCAGCAAGGGCGTGAGCAAGCCCGAGGAGATCTACATTGCCGAGGGGACGGCCTACGTCAAGAAGGGCACGGCCGCCTGGGAGCACGGGCCCCTCACCGACCCGGAGTTCGCGGACAAGGTCGAGGATCCCCTCGCCGCGCTGGAGGCGTTCCGGGGATACGGCGACGAGGTCACCCTCACCGCGTCGGAGGACGGCCCGGATGGCCGAGCCGAACTGCGTGTCCGTACGGCGGCGGGTTCGCTGACCGGCGTACGGGACCAGGGTGTCGTACAAAAGGCCCTGCGTGAACTCGCCCCCACCCTGCGGCAGTTGCGCGCGGCCGGCGTGGCCGCCCCCGAGAGCGAGATCGCCGTGGAGAGAGTCGAGGAGTCGCTCGTCCTCGACGCCTCGACGTACCGGGTCACCGTTCACACCTTCAAGTGCACCTTCCTGATCCCTTACGACGGGCAGCGCATCCGGTACGACCAGGAGGTGACCGAGCGGACCTCGGGGACGTGCAAGGGGACCGTCGTGCTGCCGAAAGGGGTGATGGACGCCATGTGAGAGGGCGGTACGCCTGTCCCTGAGAACAGGGCCGATCGCCGTGGGTGTGCCTCCCCATGAGTCCTGTTGCGTCCGCTACGAGCCCTGCCGAGATTTGCCTGGCAGCAGCTCCTGATGGCGCAAGATCAGCATGTCGGCGATGAGGCACGTGACCTCGCCGTCGGCGTCCCGGCCGATCCACACCGGGTAGGAGCCGTCTCCCATGCCGCTCGGGTAGACGATGAGGTTGCCCCCGGACTCCGGGTCGTCGAGGACGAGGATGCTGTCGGCGCTGTCGTCGTCCGGGATGGCGTTCTCTCCGCCGGTGAGCCTGCCGGCCGTCGCGGCGTCGACGAAGCAGCCGGTGCCGGTGTCCACGCCGAAGCCGTAGAACTCGCCCTCCCGCAGTGTCCGCGGGTCCTCACCGGGACGCAACGCCAGCTCCCAAGTCGCCGTAGGTTTCTCGGAGATGAGGAGGCGCGCCCCGGTGAAATCCTCCATGTGCAGCTGCTTGCCCCAGAACTCGCTCGGGTAGGCCGCAGTCGCGATCTGCATGCGGTAGCTGCCGGGCGGTACGGCCACCGTGAACGGCTCCCCGGGATCCGTCCAGCCCGGATCGCAGGCGACGACCCGGCCGGTCGGCAGCCGTAGCGGTCCTGCGTCGATGACGCGCTCGACAGCATACGGGCCGGTGGCCTGGTCGTCCGGTGGGGAGAACCGGGTGCCGGGCGTGAACATCTCGTCGAGGTAGCGAGGGCGCAGGGGGCTGGGCGGAGACCATCCGGGGGCGATGGCATGACCGTGTTGCCGGTTCTCCGGACCGCCTTGATGTGGATCTTCCTCCGGTATGTCCCGCAGGGTGACGTCGGATTCGCGCCCGTCGGTCACCATGGCCACAGCCCACGCCCAGTCGCCGAATGCGGGAGCCGGCGCCCAGCGCTGCTCGTCCGGAATATCGGCCAGGGTGTGCAGTGAGCCGCCCCCGATCCCCTTCGGTTCAGAGACCTTCCGGCCCTTGCCGTCCGGGTAGAGGTCGACGAGAACGCGACCCGCGTTGTCTGCGAACTCCGCCATGTCCTCGGTGTCGTATCGCCAATGAGCGATGTGGCGGAGGAAGAGCCGATCGGGTTCCAGGCGGCGTAGATCGAGCTCGCGGGTGCGGCGGCCCTGGTCGTCGTACGCCCACACGCCCAGGTAGTCGTGCGCCCATGCGATGTGCAGTACGGCGACCGGCCGCGGGCGCCCTCGCTCGCGCAGCACCACGGCGTACCGCTCGCCTGCGGCGTCCCGGTTCGCGGCGTGCTCCCGGCTGATGGGTCCGAGGACCGTGCGGGAGGCGGCGTCCCAGTCGTCCCCGTACGTCACGTCAATGATCACGCTGATCTCAGCGTCGGGGAGGGCGGATCTGTCACAGCCGTGCTCGTCTGCCGGCCACGCGGTGCATCGGTGCAGGCAGACCGTGGCGCCGGCTGGGTGTCTACCTTGGTTGCTGCGGATCTGTCGGGTATGAAGTCCGGCCCTGGCGTGTCAGTGCCCGTCGTTACTCTTCCGCCGTGAGCAACATACGAGGCCATGGTGACGGGCCCTCCTACGCATGGCGGGATCTGTTGCAGCGCTGGAGTGACGAATGGCTCGACCCGGTGCTGCATGAGCAGGAGAGGGCTGAACCGTTCCCCGATGAGGTCCGCAGGGCCCGCTGGCTGGGCAGCGGCGGGGCCACCGGCGAGGAGCTCGACGCTCTCGAGGACCGCCTGGGTGCCATGCTCCCCACGAGCTACCGGCAGTTCCTGCTGACGAGCAACGGCTGGCTCAACACAACCCATGACATCGAACGGATCCTGCAGGTCCATGAGGTGGGATGGGCGCGGGACCTGGATCCCGCCCTCGTCACCGGCTGGACCGACGGATACGGCGATGCCGGCTTTCGGGTCGATGACGAGGAGTATTTCGTCTACGGCGAGGCCCAGGACCCGGTCTCGATCCGCCCCGAGTACCTGCCGCACACCCTGAAGATCAGTCACACGCCGGAGGCCACCGACGTCTACCTCCTCAACCCCTGCGTGGTCACGCCTGACGGTGAGTGGGAAGCCTGGTACCTCGCTCATTGGCTGCCCGGCGCGGTCCGCTACCGGTCGTTCTGGGACTTGATGAACGGCGAGTACAGGCGCTTCCGCGGCGAATGGTGACCGTAACGGACACCGTCGTACGCTGCTGCTGCTCGCACGCAGCGTAGGCGCTCACGGGCATGAACATCCCCGTCGAGGGGGTGTGCGGGCATGACGGCGTGCCTCCGTGGCGGAGCGAGTACGTCAGTGTCAATCCCCAGTTTTCGTAGAGACGTTGGTTATGCGGCCCGGCCTTCCCGATCGGTCCGGGCTCGCGCTTCCTGGATGATCCGTTCGAACTCGGCGGGTGGTTTCCCGCCGGCCGCGCTGTGGCGGCGCTTGGTGTTGTAGAAGTCCGCGATCCACGTCGCGGTCTTCAGCCGGGCCTCGGCCCGCGTACGGAACGTGTGTCGGTGGACGTACTCGACCTTGAGGACGGAGTGGAACGACTCCGCGGCGGCGTTGTCCGGGGCCGACCCAACGCGCCCCATCGACTGCACCACGCCCCAGCGGCCGCACAGCTGCTGGAACGCCTCGGAGGTGTATTCGCTGCCGCGGTCGGTGTGGAAGATGACGCCGTCGACCTGGCCGTCTCTGGTCGCGATCGCCATCTGCAGGGCGGCGCTGACCAGCGCGGCATCGTGTCGCTCGCCCCTCGCATAGCCCAGAGCGCGGCGGGAGAAGGCGTCGTGGACGGATGCGAGGTAGAGCTTGCCCTCGCCGGTGTCGATCTCCGTCATGTCGCCCCACCACAGCACGTCGGGCGCGATGGCGTCGAACTTGCGTCGCACCAGGTCAGGGGCGGCTTTCCGCTTGCCGGGGCGGGTCAGCGAACGGCGTCGGCGAGGCGGCTTGCGGCCCTGCAGGCCGAGCTCGGCCATGATCTCGGCGACGGTGTTCTGCGACACCTGCCAGCCCTCCTCCCACAGGTCCAGCGTGATCCTCGGCGAGCTGTACGTCCGGCCGGAGCGGTCGAAGAAGCAGCGGATCCGCTCGGCCAGCGCCGCCCGCCTGGCCTCGCGCTTCGTCGGCTCGGCCGGCCGACGGCGCCACTTGTAAAACCACGCCTCCGACACGCCCAGAGCCCGGCAGGAGGTGCGGTGCGGAACGTTGTGCACGGTCTTCTGGTCGCTGATCACCCCGACGAGAGCCGCCGGGTCCGCCACAGCTACTTCACCCACAAGACCATGCAGCGTTTGAGCACCTCACGCTCCATGGCCAGCTCCTTGTTGTCCTTCTTCAGCTGCGCGTTCTCCCGCCGCAGCCGCGCCAGTTCCTCGCTCTCGCCCACCGGCCCGGCCCCGCCGGCCCTGCGGGCCCGGGACACCCAACTGGCCAGCGTGGTCTCGTTGATCCCGAGATCCTTCGCGACCTGCGCGATCGGCTTGCCGGTCTCGGTGACGATCCGCACAGCCCCCTCGCGGAACTCCGCGTCGAACTTCCGCCTCTTGCCCGCCATGACTCCCAACTTCCCCTGCAGTCACGGTCTCTACGCTACGAGGGGAAGGTCAGCACACCTATGCCTCGATCATGCTGGAAGCGGCGGAGTCCGTTGTGACCTTGGCGCGGTGGCTCGGGCACTCCTCGCCGGCGATCACCCTCGGTTACTATGCTCACTTCATGCCGGAGGCCGGGAGCAAGGGGCGTACTGCCCTCGACGGACTGCTCGGGAGACGGGGAGATCTGCATGCCGACCGAAACTCCCCAGATTCTCCCCAGGGCCGTTGACGGGTCATTTCCGCTGCTGTGCCCTTCTGGGGTAGGTCGTGGATTGTAAGACTGAAGAGACAGGTGGCCTGGGAAAATGCTAAGAGAGGTCACCGTGACCCGCTACATCACGCCCCTGCGTGAGGGCGGCTCGCTGCCGGGGCTCGTCGAGGCCGATGACCTCGGAACGTACGTCATGAAGTTCACCGGCGCCGGGCAAGGGCGCAAGACCCTCGTGGCGGAGGTCGTCTGCGGTGAGCTCGCGCGTCGCCTGGGCCTGCGCGTGCCGGGACTGGTCACGATCGGGCTCGATCCGGTCATCGGACTCGGTGAACCGGATGAGGAAGTACAGGAGTTGCTCAAGTCGAGCGGTGGGCTGAACCTCGGGATGGACTTTCTCTCCCGGGCGATCGGATTCGACGCCCTCGCGCACCGGGTGAGCCCGGAGGAAGCCGGGAAGATCGTCTGGTTCGACGCGCTGGTCAACAACGTGGACCGATCATGGCGAAACCCCAACTTGCTTGTGTGGCAAGGTGATCTATGGCTGATCGACCACGGCGCCACCATGATCTGGCACCACAACTGGCCCGGCGCACCCGCCTCCGCGGCCCGGCCGTACGACGCCTCCGACCACGCCCTCGCGCCCTTCGGCCCCGATATCGCCTCCGTTGCTGCTCAGTTGGCGCCGCTGATCACCGAGGAACTGCTCGCCGAGGTGACCGCTGAGATCCCCGAAGTCTGGCTGACGGACGAGCCGGGGTTCGACTCGGCCGACGCGCTCAGGCGCGCCTACGCGGAGCCGCTGTTGGCGCGCGCCGCCACCATTCACGAGCGCATCGAGATCAGCGAGGTGGGGGCGAAGTGAGCGGGCGCGACGGCCGTGACGTCTACGAGTACGCCCTGCTGCGCGTCGTACCGCGCGTCGAGCGGGGGGAGTGCTTCAACGCGGGCGTGCTGGTGTACTGCCGCGCGAAGTCCTTCGTGGCCGCGCGCACGCATCTCGACGAGGCCAAGCTGCGGGCGCTGGACCCGGCAGCGGACGCGACCGGCGTGCGCGCCGCGCTGCGTGCCGTCGAGGGCGTCTGCGCCGGGGGTGAGGCGGCGGGGCAGGCGGCGAGCGACGACGCGGGGCGGCGCTTCCGCTGGCTGATCGCGCCCCGCTCGACCGTCGTCCAGCCGGGTCCCGTGCATACGGGTCTCACCGCGGATCCCGAGGCCGAGGTCGGGCGGCTTCTCGACTTGCTGGTGAGGTGATGGATCACATGTGCGCGGTGTTCCGTTGACACCGCGTGCCAGGGCTTCTAGCGTCACATCCGCTGAAGGGTACTAAGCGGTCGCTCACCTCATGGGCGTACCGTGTGAGCGCAGGCTTTTCAAAGGCGAGGAGAACCAGCAATGTCCACCACTGAGCAGCGGGTCGCCGTAGTCACCGGTGCCGCGCGCGGTATCGGCGCCGCGACCGCCGTACGCCTGGCCGCCGAGGGGCGTGCCGTCGCGGTGATCGATCTCGACGAGGCCGCCTGCAAGGACACCGTGGAGAAGATCACCTCCGCCGGTGGCAAGGCGATCGCCGTCGGCTGCGACGTCTCCGACGAGGCCCAGGTCGAGGCCGCCGTGACGCGGATCGCCGAGGAGCTCGGAGCGCCGACCATCCTCGTGAACAACGCGGGCGTGCTCCGCGACAACCTCCTCTTCAAGATGTCCGCGTCCGACTGGGACACGGTCATGAACGTGCACCTGCGCGGCGCCTTCCTGATGACGCGGGCCGTCCAGAAGTACATGGTGGACGCCAAGTTCGGCCGCGTCGTCAACCTCTCCTCGTCCTCGGCGCTCGGCAACCGCGGCCAGGTCAACTACTCGGCCGCCAAGGCCGGTCTGCAGGGCTTCACCAAGACGCTCGCGCACGAGCTCGGCAAGTTCGGCGTCACCGCGAACGCCGTCGCGCCCGGCTTCATCGCCACCGACATGACCGCCGCCACCGCCGAGCGGGTCGGCATGGGCTTCGAGGAGTTCCAGGCCGCGGCCGCCACTCAGATCCCCGTACAGCGCGTCGGCAGGCCGGACGACGTCGCGAACGCGATCGCCTTCTTCACAGGTGACGACGCCGGATTCGTCTCCGGACAGGTGCTGTACGTTGCCGGCGGACCGCTCAACTGAGGCCGGGAAAGCCAGGGACAAGGGACATGACCACTGTGGAACTCTCGGGCAAGGTCGCGCTCATCACCGGCGCGAGCCGCGGCATCGGCTACGGCATCGCGGAGGCGCTGATCGCCCGCGGTGACCGGGTGTGCATCACCGGCCGCAACGAGGAAGCGCTCAAGGAGGCCGTCGAGAAGCTCGGCGCCGACCGCGTCATCGGCGTCGCGGGCAAGGCGCATGACGAGGCCCACCAGGCTGTCGCCGTCGAGCGCACGATGGAGGTGTACGGCCGCATCGACTTCCTGGTCAACAACGCCGGTACGAACCCGGTGTTCGGGCCGATGGCCGAGCTGGACCTGAACGTCGCGCGCAAGGTCTTCGAGACCAATGTGATCTCCGCGCTCGGCTTCGCCCAGCGGACGTGGAAGGCCTGGCAGAGCGAGAACGGCGGCGCGATCGTCAACATCGCCTCCATCGCCGGCGTCTCGGCCTCGCCGTTCATCGGCGCGTACGGCATGAGCAAGGCCGCGATGATCAACCTGACCGTCCAGCTGGCGCACGAGTACGCGCCCAAGGTGCGGGTCAACGCGATCGCGCCGGCCGTGGTGAAGACCAAGTTCGCCGAAGCGCTGTGGGAGGGCCGCGAGGAGGAGGCCGCCGCGTCCTACCCGCTGGGCCGGCTCGGCATGCCGTCGGACATCGGGGGTGCCGCCGCGTTCCTCACCTCGGAACAGTCGGACTGGATCACCGGGCAGACGCTCGTCGTCGACGGCGGGATCTTCCTCAACGCCGGCGTCGGCTGACGGCAGCGGCTGGCGCCCGCGCGACCTGGCCGGATCCGCGCGGGCGCCCGCCTGAGAAGGCGGGCAGTAACGAGTCAGAAACGGTTCCGTCATCGCCCGGGCAGTGCGCTGACCAAGTGCTTGCCAGGGCGGCGGGCAAAGCGACCCGCCACTGCGGTATCGTCTGGCCACCCTTGTGGTATGCCCGATCGAGGATGGTGCGCGTGTTCAAGCGGGACAGATACCTGCGTCTGATGGGGGCCATCGCGGCCATAGCCCTGGTCGCCGGATGCGGTGTCTTCTCCTCGGATTCCTCCGGCGACGGGAAGCCGATCGTCGTGGGGACGACCAGTCAGCCCAGCACCCTGGATCCGGCAGCCGCTTGGGACAGCTCCTGGGAGCTGTTCCGCAATGTCCACCAGACCCTGCTGAACTTCCCCGCCGGCGCGTCCAAGCCGGAGCCCGACGCCGCCGAGAGCTGCAGGTTCACCGACAGCTCCAGCTCGGTGTACAGCTGCACGCTGCAAGAGGGCCTGAAGTTCACCAACGGACACGCCCTGGACGCGAAGGCCGTCAAGCACTCCATCGACCGGATCAAGAAGATCAACGTCAACGGTGGCCCTGCCGGTCTGCTGACCACCCTCGGCCGAGTCGAGGCGAAGGGCGACCTCGAGGTCGTCTTCCATCTGAACCAGCCCGACGCGACGTTCCCCTTCGTGCTCTCCACGCCCGCCATGGCGATCGTGGATCCCGAGGAGTACCCCGCGGACAAGCTCCGCGAGGACGGCGGCGTCACCGGGGCGGGGCCGTACCGCCTGGAGTCCTACGAGGACGGCAAGGAGGCCCAGCTCGTCAAGAACGACAGCTACAAGGGCATCGCGAAGCTCAGGAACAGCGCTGTCACCATCCGCTACTTCTCGGGTTCGTCCGAGGTGGTCGACGCTCTCAAGAGCAAGCAGATCGACGTCATCTACCGCGGCCTCGGTGCCACCGACGTCGTGGACATCCAGGAGGGCGGCGACGACACGGGGCTTCAGCTCGTCGAGAACCCCACCACCGAGATCAGCTACCTGGTGTTCAACCCCAAGGACCCGTGGGCCAAGAGGCCCGCGGTCCGTAAGGCGATCGCCCAGGTCGTCGATCGTCCGGCGCTCGTCCACAACATCTACAAGGACACCGTCGAGCCGCTGTACTCCATGATCCCCAAGGGCCTGGTCGGCCATACCACTGGCTTCTTCGACGACTTCGGGAAACCCAGCTCCGCCAAGGCCAGGCAGATCCTCGAGCAGGACGGCATCACCGAGCCCGTCCCGATCACCCTCTGGTACACGACCGACCGCTACGGCTCGCAGACCAAGCCGGCCTTCGAGGAGCTGAAGCGGCAGCTGGAGGCCTCCGACCTGTTCACCGTCACGCTGAAGAGCCGCCCCTGGAAGACCTACGCGCCGGGCTACCAGAAGGGCGAGTACCCGGTGTTCGGGCGCGGCTGGAACCCCGACTTCCCCGATGCCGACAACTTCATCGCGCCCTTCGTGGGCGAGCAGAACGCGCTCGGTACCCCGTACGAGGCACCCGAGATCACCAACGAGCTGATCCCCGACTCCCGCCGTGAGAGCGACCGGGGCGCCGTGGCCACCCAGTTCGAGCGGGCCCAGCAGATCCTCGTCGACGACGCGCGGCTGCTGCCGCTGTGGCAGGGCAAGTCGTACGTGGCCGCGAACGAAGAGATCGCCGGTGCCGAGAATTCCATCGACCCGGCGACGATGATGGCGATGTGGGAGCTGTACTGGAAGACCAGCTGGTAGCCCAGCCCTCTCCGGCCTCGGGCCCGATTGTCAGTGGGCGCCTGTAGGTTTCTGTGCTCTGAGGACGGCCGCGCCCCGCGCGGCCGTCCCTGGCCGTACGCACGTTGCGGCCGTCAAGTCAGCGCACAACGGAGGAAGTTCACGTGACCGACACCGCCATGCTGCCCGAGTCCTGGCGCGGCGTCCTGGGCGAGGAGCTGCAGAAGCCCTACTTCAAGGAGCTCACCGAGTTCGTGGAGGAGGAGCGGGGGAGGGGTCCCGTCTACCCTCCGCGCGAGGAGGTCTTCGCCGCGCTCGACGCGACGCCGTACGAGCGGGTGAAGGTACTGATCCTCGGCCAGGATCCGTACCACGGCGAGGGCCAGGGGCATGGCCTGTGCTTCTCCGTCCGCCCCGGCGTGAAGGTCCCGCCGTCGCTGCGCAACATCTACAAGGAGATGCACGAGGAGCTGGGCACCCCCATCCCGGACAACGGCTTTCTGATGCCATGGGCCGAACAGGGCGTCCTGCTGCTCAACGCGGTGCTGACGGTCCGTGGCGGCGAGGCCAACTCGCACAAGGGCAAGGGCTGGGAGAAGTTCACGGACGCGGTGATCAGGACGGTGGCTGCGCGGCCCGACCCCGCGGTCTTCGTGCTGTGGGGCAACTACGCCCAGAAGAAGCTGCCCCTGATCGATGAGGAACGGCACGCCGTGGTGAAGGGCGCGCACCCCTCGCCCCTGTCCGCCAAGAAGTTCTTCGGCTCGCGCCCGTTCACCCAGATCAACGAGGCGGTCGCCCGGCAGGGCCACGCCCCGATCGACTGGCGGATCCCGAATCTTGGCTGACCAGGGGCTCAACTGCCGTACGTCTCCTGGCAGATGGCCGCCTCTGGGCTGTCCGGCTGCCATCTGCCGTACTTTCGGCCCAGGTCGCACACGCCCGGGTCCGCTGGGCGCGGCTGGGCTGGGACGCGTGGGATGTCGCGTGGTGTAGGAGGCTGTTCGGGGCGCTGGGGCTCAGAGATCCTCGGCGCCTCCGTGGGGGTCCGGCGTGCGCCGGCCGTGGGAGATGGCGGTGCTGTCGGGCGGGGTGTTGCCGTCGGTGGGGAAGGGCGGCGGGGCGGGCCGAGGCGTTCCAGGGCCTCGCGGGCCGGGGCCTGCACGATGTGTGGGTCGGCCCTGACCTCGGGGTGCGGTGTCGAGGGACGGCTCGGTGGGGCCGGTACGCCGGGGGAGGGCGGGTGCTGGATGGTCACGCAGCCGGAGACGGCCGAGACGGCCACGGTGACCAGGAGCGTTGCGGTGGTCGTCGTTCGATGCACCCGCGCAACTCTGCTGTGTCCGGGGCCACTTGGGGAGCTGAGAAGCGAAGGATGCCCCGCACGGGTGAACGGCCCGTGAGGATGCTGCCTCAGTCGCCGGTGACCCCGTCGATGCGCTCACGGATCAGATCGGCGTGGCCGTTGTGGCGGGCGTACTCCTCGATCATGTGCGTGTAGATCCAGCGCAGGTTGAACCGCTCGCCGGTCCGCCGGTGCTTGCCCTCGGAGATGTCGTCGAGGCCGAAACGGGCTGCGTTGCGCCGGGCGCTCTCGATCTCGGCCTGCCAGGTGGCGTACGCCTCCTCCCAGGTGTCCGTCTCGGAGAGGTGGAACTCGCCGTCACGGTCCTCCTCGGTGTAGTAGATCGGGCCGGCGTCCTCAGCTGCAAGCACCTTGCGGAACCAGCCTCGCTCCACTTCGGCCATGTGCCGCACCAGCCCCATCAGGGTCAGCTCGGACGGTTCCACGGAGGCGGTCCTGAGCTGGGCATCGGTGAGGCCTTCGCCCTTCCACGCGAGGGTCTGCCGGTGGTAGTCCAGCCAGCCCTCCAGCATCGTGCGCTCGTCGGCGGTGGTGGCGGGCTCACGGCGTTCGGTCGTCATGTGCGCATCCTCGCCCGCCCGTTGACGCAGCGCCAGGGGATTTCGCCGGCCCCGCCCGGATCAGCCACCCATCATCCCGTCGATCAGCTCCGCAGCCCCTCTCGCACCTCGTCGACGCTCGGCACCTCCGCGTGGTACGAGCCGGCCATCCACCGCGGTCGAGTTGCCCCTTGCCGACTGGCGGCCACCACAGCCGCCGTATGCTTTCGGCTCAGGCACACACCCGTGAGACACCCGCATAGGCGCCCCTGAGGACCCTGAGGAGACCCCTGTGAAGGTCGGCTGCATCGGACTCGGTGACATCGCGGTGAAGGCGTATCTGCCGGTGCTCGCCACACAGCCGGGCATCGAACTGCATCTGCACACGCGGACGCCCGCCACCCTCACCAGGGTCGCCGACAGCCTCCACATCCCGGCCGGGCGCCGCCACACCGACCTTGCGGACCTGCTCGCCCAGGACCTCGACGCGGCGTTCGTGCACGCGCCCACCCTCGCGCATCCCGAGATCGTGGAGCGACTGCTTCAGGCGGGCGTCGCGACCTATGTCGACAAGCCGATCGCGTACGAACTCGCCGACAGCGAGCGCCTGGTGCGGCTCGCGGAGGAGCGGAACACCAGCCTGGCCGTCGGCTTCAACCGGCGCTACGCACCCGGATACGCCCAGTGCGCCGACCACCCGCGCGAGCTGATCCTGATGCAGAAGAACCGCGTCGGCCTGCCGGAACATCCCCGCACGATGATCCTCGACGACTTCATCCATGTCGCGGACACGCTGCGGTTCCTGGCGCCGGGCCCGGTCGACGACGTGACCGTGCGGGCCCGGGCCGAGGGCGGGCTGCTGCACCACGTGGTGCTGGTGCTCGCGGGGGAGGGGTTCACGGCGCTCGGTGTGATGAACCGGCTGAGCGGCTCGAACGAGGAGATCCTCGAGGTGTCGGGCCAGGACACCAAGCGGCAGGTCGTCAACCTCGCCGAAGTCATCGACCACAAGGGCCAGCCGACCGTGCGACGCCGTGGCGACTGGGTGCCGGTGGCCCGGCAGCGCGGCATCGAGCAGGCCGCGCTCGCCTTCCTGGACGCCGTACGGGCGGGGAAGATGCTCAGTGCCCGGGATGCGCTGGCGACCCATGAGCTGTGTGAGCGGGTGGTACGTGCGGTTCAGGAGCCGCCCGCCTGATCCGCAGCGACCGTATGCCCTCCGTGGCGCCCAGGGCCGCGAGGATCAGCAGCGCCGCGTACACCGGCCACTCGCCGAAGCGTGCGTACGGCGTGACACCGCCGGCCAGCGGTACGTCGTACACCTCCCAGGCGCTCGCGCTCGTGCCGAGCCAGTCGCCGACCCGCTCACCGCCCGGGCCGTAGACGGCGGAGGCGCCGGTAAGGGTCGCGTGCACCATGGGCCGACCCGTTTCGGCGGCCCGCAGTGCCGCCAGCGACGCGTGCTGCTCCGGTGCCCAGCTCTGCTGGAACGTCGAGGTCGACGACTGTGCCAGCAGCACGTCGGCGCCGTCCCGCGCGAGATGGCGGCTCATGTCGGGGAACGCCGACTCGAAGCACACCATCGGGCCCACCCGCAGCCCGTCGCCGACGCTCATCACCACCTGCTCCGTGCCGCGCCTGCGGTCCTCGCCCGCCGCCTTGCCGACGGAGGTGGCCCAGCCGAGAACGGAACGGAACGGGACGTACTCACCGAAGGGGACCAGCCGCATCTTGTCGTAGCGGTCGCCGGTCGGGCCCTCGGGGCCGACGACCACCGAGCTCTTGTAGATGCCGGGCCGGTCGGAGCGGCGGGCGTCCACGTTCACGATGATGTCGGTGCCCACCTCGCGGGAGAGCGCGGCGATCCGGTTCGCGAGGTCGGGCCGGTCCGCGAGGTCGAAGCCGACGCTGCTCTCGCCCCAGACGACGAGGTCCACGTCCTGTCCGGCCAGCTGCCGGGTGAGCGCCTCTTCACGCGCGAACCGCTTCTCGGCGCCGCCGACGCCGTTGATCGGTCCGGGCTGCACCAGGGCGATCCGCACCTGGCCGTCGATGTCGGGGCGTGGCGACCACACCCAGGCCGCCGACGTGGCGACGGCCGTCGCCACCAGTCCGGCGACGGCCGGGACGCGTGCGCTGCGTATCGCTATGAGGACGGCCACCGCGACGTTCACGGCGACGATCAGGAAGCTGAGCAGCCACACCCCGCCGACCGAGGCGAGCCGCAGCGCCGGCTCCACCTCCCACTGGCTTGAGCCGAGCATGCCCCATGGCCCGCCCAAGCCCTCCCAGGAGCGCACGAGTTCGGCCATCAACCAGCCCGAGGGCAGCACAAAAAGCGCCGCCACCACCTTGCCGGGCGAGGGCGCACCGGCCAGGAAGCGGCGGACCAGCCAGCCCCACGGGGCCCACAGCGCGCCGAGCAGGGCGGCTATGACGAACGTGAAGACGTGCAGACTCGGCAGCAGCCAGTGGTGCACGGCCAGCATGAATCCGAGCCCGCCCAGCCAGCCGTCGTACGCCGCCCGCCGCCCCGTCGGCGCCGAGCGCGCGAGCAGCATCCACGGCACCAGCGCGACATACGCGAACCACCACACCGACGGCGCCGGGAAGCTCAGCATCGGCAGGGCCCCGGCGAGTGCGGCCGCGGCGCCGCGCCACCGGGGGGACTCCAGGAGCCGGCGCCGGTCAATGGCGGACAGTTGCATGCAGCGCCTCCCTCGGCCCCCCGACGCCCGGTGCGTACCTCTGTTGTCTACCCTCCAGTGTGCGCGACGGAGACGATCTCCGTAAGGGCGTATCCGATCAGGTCGCGGCGGGCTCCTGACGGGTCTGCGGGGCTCGGCGCCACTTCTCGTCGACGACCACTGTGCGCAGCCGCCAGCCACTGTCCGTACGCACCAGCGCGAAGTCGTAACGGCCGCCGCACACGAAGTCCGGCGCCGTGTCTCCGCCGTCGTGTCCGGCGAACCGCATGGGGTTCACATAGTCCGCCCGCACCTGCGCCGTGTCACCGGTGTCATGCTCCAGCGGCCCGAACCGCACCCGGCGGTTGACGATCAGGTGCTGGCGCATCGGGAACAGCTCCATGGTCTGCGTCAGCCACTCGGCGACCTCCTTCGCATCCCCCTCGATACCGCCCGCCGACCGGTAGTCCGCGCGCCCGTCCGAGGTGAACAGGCCCCGGTACGCCTCCCAGTCCCCGTCGTCGACCGCCACCGCATAATCGGTGATCAGTCCGTCGACCGCCAGCCGGTCCATCACCGTCGCCAGTTCCACACGCTGAGTCATCGGCTCAGTGTTGGCCACGGGACGGGCAACGCCAAGGGGTGTGCCTCGATATTCACCGGCCGTGTGCCGTCCGTACGGTCGAACCGGTACGCGTGGACCCCATGGGCTGACGTACGGGCGGATCTGCGATCGTAGGCAGCCTGCACGCATGGATCATGAAGGAGCCCAGATGTCTCGTCCTGTCACGGTCGTCACGGGCGGCAGCCGGGGAATCGGTGCCGCAACCTGCCTGCGGCTGGCGGCGGACGGGCACGACCTGGTGGTGGGGTACGCGCGCGACGAGGAGGCTGCCGAGCGCACCGCCACCGCCGTACGCGAGGCGGGAGCGCGCTGCGTCGCCGTACGGGTCGATGTCTCCGACGAGGGTGATGTGGAAGGGCTCTTCGATACGGCGGAGGAGCGGCTGGGCCCGGTGACGGGACTGGTCAACAACGCGGGGGTGACCGGTCGGCTCGGCCGCCTCGTCGACGCGGACACCGCCGACCTGCGCCGCGTCGTGGAGGTCAACCTTCTTGGCACGCTGCTCTGTTCACGCCGAGCCGCGCGGGACATGGTGCCTCGGGGCGCCGGCGCCATCGTCAACGTGTCGTCGGGGGCGGCCACGCTCGGCAGCCCCGGAGAGTTCGTCCACTACGCGGCGAGCAAGGCGGCGATCGACGCGCTGACGATGGGCCTCTCGAAGGAGCTCGGTCCGGACGGCATCCGCGTCAACGCGGTGGCCCCCGGCCTCGTCGAGACCGAGATGCACGCGGCGATGGGCGAGCCGGACCGCCCGGCCCGGCTGATCCCGTCGATCCCGCTCCACCGCGCCGGCGCCCCCGAGGAGATCGCCGCGGCCATCGCCTGGCTCCTGTCCCCGGACGCGTCGTACGCGACGGGGGCGGTACTACGGGTAGCGGGCGGCCGCTGAGTCCGGCCGCGCGCCGTTAAGCGGCGCAGCCGCTTTTAAGGGGTGCGGGGAACTGCGCGACAAGCCACAACGAACCCGCAGCCGCAGAACCGCGCAACCCACCGAGCTAGACGGCCTGCTCAACCGGCGGAGCTAGACGTACCGCCGCCGCCCACTGCACCACCAGCAGTTCGTACTCCGCCCGCTCCTGAGGCGACAAGGAGCCGCCCGACCGTATCCATAAGGCGCGGATCTGCTCATTCAGCGCGGCAGCGGACCGCACGGAACCAGGGGTCATGGGATTGGGGGACATGTGTACCAGCGTAGGGCCATGGGCTGACAGCGCGCTACCGGACGACTACCCACAACGTATGTGGTTGGTCACGATGACGGCCGGCCCGGCAGACGTCAGCCCGCCGACTCCGCCGCGTGCGGGCTCAGGGCACCGATGCTGACCAGCACGATGATCACGATGCCGAGCAGGATGCGGTAGTAGACGAAGGGCATGAAGGACTTGGTCGAGATGAACTTCATGAACCATGCGATGACTACGTAACCCACGAAGAAAGCGACAATCGTCGCGAAAATCGTCGGCCCCCAGGACACATGCCCACCCTCGCTCGCGTCCTTCAGCTCGTAGAGGCCGGAGGCGAGCACTGCCGGGATGGCGAGCAGGAAGGAGTAGCGGGCCGCGGCCTCGCGGCTGTAGCTCATCAGCAGGCCACCGCTGATGGTGGCGCCGGAGCGGGAGACGCCGGGGATGAGGGCCATCGCCTGGCAGACGCCGTAGATGAGGCCGTCCCTGACGGTCAGCTCCTGGAGCGACTTGCGCTCCTTCGGTACCCGGTGCTTGCCGCCCGCCTCCTCGCGCGCGGCGAGACGGTCCGCGACGCCGAGGATGATGCCCATCACGATCAGTGTGGTCGCGGTGATCCGCAGATCACGGAACGGTCCCTCGATCTGGTCCTTGAGCGTGACTCCCAGCACGCCGATCGGAATCGAGCCGATGATCACCAGCCAGCCCATCCGCGCGTCGTGGTCCTGCCGCATCGCCTTGTCGACCAGCGAGCGGGACCACGCCGAGATGATCCGCGCGATGTCCTTGCGGAAGTAGATCAGCACCGCGGTCTCCGTACCGATCTGGGTGATCGCGGTGAAGGCCGCCCCCGGGTCGTCCCAGCTCGCGAACGCCGCGGTCAGCCGCAGATGTGCGCTGGAGGAGATGGGCAGGAACTCGGTCAGCCCCTGGACGAGTCCGAGGATGAGGGATTCAAACCAAGACATGAAGTTACGTGATCCAAGTGCTGAGGGCGGGTGCGGAGCGAATGAGAGGACGTACGCGCCGTGTTGCCGATTGCGGTGATCAGGCGCGACCGGGGCAGCGTAGCGTCCCGCGGTGGCGGTGCGGGCGGCCGGGCCTCCCCCAGCGCACACCGGCGCACGCCCCGCTCGGCGCGCGGTGGCGCACCCTCCGCAACGGTGGACAGGGTGTTGACCCGCCCCGACCTCGGCGCTTACGTTTCCGCGAGGAGTGAAAGCGCTTGCTGCAATCGGTGGCCAACCGGGGTCGGCGGGCGTCCGCCAGAGCCGAACGTCACGTCCGATGGAGTGCTGATCACGTAGATGCGTACCCCCCGCGACGCAACCCCCAGTGAGACGATCCCGCACCAGAGTGCACACCGGACCTCGCCCCAGAGCCGCCCCGCGGCCACGCTCGAGGGCCGCCGCATCAAGGCCGCGATCGTCGGCACCGGAGCCATCGCCGGCAGCCACCTGCCCGCCCTTGCCGCCCTCGCCGCCGAGGGCGAGGTGGAGATCGTCGCGGCGGTCGACATCGACGCCGAAGCGGTCAAGCGGTTCTGCGCGGAGGGCGGCGTCCCGCACGCGTACACCGATCTCGACCGGATGCTGGCCGAGCAGCGCCCGGACCTCGTCTCCGTGTGCACCCCGCCGACCCTGCACCGGGCGCAGACCGTCGCCGCGCTGCGGGCCGGTGCCTGGGTGTGGTGCGAGAAGCCGCCGGTGCCGTCGCTCGCCGACTTCGACGCGGTGGAGGCCGAGGAGGGGCTCGACGGCGGTCCGTACGCCTCGATCGTCTTCCAGCACCGCTTCGGCTCCGGCGCGAGACACGTACGACGTCTGATCGCCGAAGAGGCCATGGGGCGGCCCCTGGTGGCGCACTGCCAGACCACCTGGTACCGCAACGCCGCCTATTACGCGGTGCCCTGGCGCGGTAAGTGGCAGACCGAGGGTGGCGGGCCCGCCATGGGGCACGGCATTCACCAGATGGATCTGCTGCTCGATCTGCTCGGCCCGTGGACCGAGGTACGGGCCATGGCCGGACGCCTGGTGCACGACGTGCAGACCGAGGACGTCTCGACCGCGCTCGTACGCTTCGAGAGCGGTGCTCTCGCGACTGTGGTCAACAGTGTTCTCAGCCCGGATGAGGTCAGCCGCATCCGCATCGACTGCGAGCGGGCGACGGTCGAACTCACTCACCTCTACGGCCACAGCAACGACAACTGGCGCGTCATCCCGGTGCCGGACGCACCGGCCGAGGACGTGGCCGCCTGGCAGAACTTCGGCGCGGACGTGCCGAGTTCGCACCTTGCCCAGCTGCGGGAGCTGGTCGCGAGCATGCGCGCGGGCGAGCGTCCGCGCAGCAGCGGCGCCGACGGGCGCACCAGCCTGGAGCTGATCACCGCGCTCTACAAGTCGGCGTTCACGGACACGACCGTCCGGGCCGGCGAGATCGGCCCCGGCGACCCCTACTACACCGCCCTGCACGGCGGCGCCCCCGGCTGGGCACCGGCGACGCACGAGAAGGAGGTACCGGCATGACCGCACAGGACGGACTGCGCATCGTCCACGCCCACGGCGACCGCATCACGATCACCGAACCCACCACCGGCGTCGACCTGTTCAGCTATGTGTACGGTCCCGAGGCGGCCTGGGAGGCCCCGAAACCGTACCTGCATCCGCTCAGGACCCTGGCGGGCAACGTTGTCACCGACTACCGGCCCAACGACCACCGTTGGCACAAGGGCCTTCAGATGACCGCCTCGCATCTCTCGGGGGCGAACCTGTGGGGCGGCAACTCGTATGTGCACGGGCAGGGGTATCTCGAACTCCCGGAGCGCGTCGGGTCGATGGCGCACGTCAAGTTTGACGAGGTCGGTGCGGACAGTGGCCGTTTTGTCATCGCTGAGCGGCTCACCTGGCATCCGTACGACGGCACGCTCTGGGCGGACGAAGAGCGCCGTATCGAGGTGCATGACGTGGACCTGGCATCCGGGTCGTGGGCGCTGACCTGGACGACGGCCGTCACCAACCGGCGGGACGAGCCCCTGCGGTTCGGCAGTCCCACCACAGCCGGGCGGGAGATGGCCGGTTACACGGGCCTCTTCTGGCGCGGTCCGCGCGCCTTCCGGGACGGGTGCATCATCGGGCCCGACAGTGAAGGACCCGAGCTGATGGGGCAACAGGCGCCCTGGCTCGCGTACTCGGGAGAGCACGACGTCACCGACGGGCACGCGACTCTCGTCTTCGCGCACGCCCCGGAGAACGACCACACCGGCGCGGGCGGCGTCCACCCGGCCCACTGGTTCGTCCGCAACGAGCCGTTCGCGGCCGTCGCCCCGTCCTTCGCCTTCTTCGACGAACTGGAGCTCGCGCCCGGCGACACCCTCACCCGCCGGTACCGCGTCGTCGTCGCCGACGGCGCCTGGGAGCGCGAGGAGATCGCCAAGTACCTGGAGGAGCACCCGTGGTGAGCGCCGCCACCGGCTTCGCCGGACTCCCCGGAGCCGTCGCCGTCTCGCATCTGTCCGTCTACGACTGGCCCGCCGCCGACGGGGTCTGCGGTGGAACTCCCCATCTGCACCTGACCTGTTCGGAGGCATACGTCGTCACCGGCGGGCGGGGCGCGGTGCAGACCCTGACCACGTCCGGATACGAGGTGACGCCCCTCGCCCCCGGCACGGTCGCCTGGTTCACGCCCGGCACCATCCACCGGCTCGTCAACGAGGACGACCTGCGCATCACCGTCCTCATGCAGAACAACGGCCTCCCCGAGGCGGGCGACGCGGTGCTCACACTGCCCCCGAAGTACCTGACCGACCCGGAGACCTACGCCGCCGCCACCGTCATCCCGGCGGACGCGCCCGAGGAGGAGCGGGAGCGGATCGCCCGCGCCCGGCGTGACCTGGCCATCGAGGGCTACCGGGCGCTGCGCGACGCGGACGGGCCCGAGGCACTGGCCGCGTTCCACAAGGCCGCTGGCGCGCTCGTTCGGCCCCGGCTCGCCGAGTGGCGCGAGCGCTGGGAACGGGGGGCGCGGGCTGCCGCCGCGGCCACGGGGGATCAGCTCGAGCGGCTGGAGAAGGGCGACGTGTCCCACCTCGCCGATGCCGCCGTACGCGCCGAACAGCCGTCCGCGTACGGCAAGTTCGGGATGTGCGGGCGGCTCGACGTGTATCGGGGAACGTAAAGGAACGTAAACCCGGCTCTACGCCGCCGCGGGTCCCGTCACCGTCCACCCCGGGGTCTGCGGGTGGGCCGTCAGGTCGTCGTGCCGGACCTGCTCGCCGCACTCCGAGCAGACGACGACCGGAACCAGTTCGTGGCCGCCCACGTGTCCGTGGCCGCCGACGTGTTCGAGCACCATGGGGCGATCGCTGTCGTTGAGATGGCGGTCGCCCCATGCCATGAGTGTGAGGAGCACCGGTTCCAGCTCCAGGCCGGCCTGCGTGGGCCGGTACTCGAAGCGCGGCGGGCGCTCGCTGTAGGCGACCTTTTCCAGCATTCCGACGTCGGTCAGCCGCTTCAGGCGGTTCGTGAGTACGTCGCGCGGGGCGCCGATGTTGCGCACCAGCTGGTCGAACCGTGTGGCGCCCAGGGACACCTCACGCAGGACGAGCAGGGAGTACTTCTCGCCGACGAGAGCGAGCGTGTCGGCGATCGAGCAGGGGCGGGCGTCCTTCATGCCATCCAGTCTAGGGGGTGGGTTGGTTCTTCCAACCCACCGGGTTACTGTGGAGTCACTTGACGAGTTTGGAAAGCAAACTCATAGACTCCGAGGGGTCAGACCATGCGTGACGCAGTCATCGTCGAAGCCGTACGCACCCCGATAGGCAAGGGCAAGCCGAACGGTGCCCTCGCCCACGTCCATCCCGTGGAACTCCTCGCCCACACGCTCCGTATCCTCGTCGAACGGTCCGGTGTCGACCCGGCGCTGATCGACGACGTCATCGGCGGCACGGTCGACCAGGTCGGCGAGCAGGCCATGAACACCACCCGTTACGCCGTGCTGTCGGCCGGCTTCCCCGAGACGGTGCCCGCGACGACCGTGGACCGTCAGTGCGGTTCGTCCCAGCAGGCTGTGCACTTCGCGGCGCAGGGCGTCATCTCGGGGGCGTACGACCTGGTGGTGGCCTGTGGGGTGGAGTCGATGAGCCGCGTGCCGATGTGGTCCAACGTGCCGGCGGGCAAGGACCCCTTCGGGCCCGGAGTCGCCGAACGCTACCCGGAGGGCCTGGTGCCGCAGGGCATCAGTGCCGAGCTGATCGCGGCCAAGTGGTCGATCTCGCGCGACCGGATGGACGCCTTCGCGGTGGACTCGCACCGGAAGGCGGCCGCGGCCTGGGAGAACGCCCTGTTCGCCGATGAAGTGGCGCCCTTGGAGGGGGTGACACGTGACGAGAGCGTCCGGCCCGGCAGCACCACGGAGGTCCTGGCCGGCCTCAAGCCCGCCTACTATGACCCGAACTTCGGCGAGCGCTTCCCGCAGATCGAGTGGAACGTCACCGCGGGCAACGCCAGCCCCGTCAACGACGGCGCGTCCGCCGTGCTCATCACGTCGAGCGAGACCGCGGCCCGTCTCGGCCTGCGCCCGCTGGCCCGGCTGCACAGCTTCGCGGTCACCGGGTCGGACCCGTTGCTGATGCTCACGGGTGTCATTCCCGCCACGGAGAAGGTGCTCCGCAAGGCGTCACTGACCGTCGACGACATCGATCTCTTCGAGGTCAACGAGGCCTTCTCCAGCGTCGTCCTCGCCTGGCAGCAGGAGACGGGCGCCGATCTCGCCAAGGTCAACGTGCACGGCGGCGCGATCGCCATCGGCCACCCTCTCGGCGCGAGCGGCACCCGCCTGACGACCACCCTCGTGCACGCGATGAGGGCCCGCGGGGCCCGCTATGCGCTCCAGACGATGTGCGAGGCGGGCGGCCTGGCGAACGCGATGGTGCTGGAGAGCTTGTAGGCCCCCTCTCAGCCAGGTCTCTCTCAGCGTCCGCGGAAATGGTGGCGCTTGCGCCAGGCGATGGCCGCCCCCACCAGGGCCGGGAGGGCGATGCAGGCCATGGCGATCAGGAAGGCGGGGGACGTCGGGGCCGAGGCGCGGGCGCCGGCGACGACGTACGCGGCGGTGTTCGGGATCGAGCCGAGGGCAGTGGCGAGGAGGAAGGGGAGGTAGCCCATACGGGAGACGGACGCGCAGTAGTTCGCGGCCCAGAACGGCACCCCGGGAAACAGTCGCGCGGCCATCATCGAGCGGAAGCCGTGTCGGCTGAGCTGGCCGTCGGCCAGCTTCAGCCAGCGTCCGCGCAGCAGGGGCCGCAGCGCGTCCTGCCCCAGCATCCGGCCGAGCCCGAACGCGATGCCCGCCCCGAGCACCGTGCCGGAGAGCGCGGCCCCGAGCCCGAGCTGCGAGCCGAAGAGGGCACCTGCCGCGAGGTTGAGGAGCGGCCGAGGCACGAAGGCGACCGTGCACAGCCCGTACGCCACCGCGAACACCACGGCCGCCGCGGCACCGTTCAGCTGCGGTGGCCAGCCGTCGGCCAGCAGCTTCTGCGGCTGGAAGAGCAGCACGGTCGCGGCGGCGGCCATGAGCAGCGTCACCAGCAGGGACAGCCGGGACCACGGCGAGAGCAGTGCTCTCGTGCAGCGCGCGGCAAGACCCGTGGGCGTGGCGGCGAACTCAGGGGCGGCGAACTCGGCGTAGCCGAGCTCCGTGGCGGCGGCCGGGGGAGCGGCCGTGGCGGTGCCCCCAGAGCGGGTGGTGGCATCGAGCATTCGGCGACACTAACTGACCCATGTGTGTGATCGCCGTATGGTTCGTCTCATGGCCGTCACAGCCACCGGAACGTCAGAAGGCCGTTTGGAGCCGCCCCGCAGCGCTCTCGCGGACACACTGCTGGAGCGGCTCACCGCCACCTACGCGGCGGCGGCCGATCCGGAATGGGCCGCGTCACTGCGCGCGTACATGAAGGACATCGCGCCCTTCCTCGGTCTGACCACGCCTGATCGCCGCGCGCTCTCGCGCACCGTGCTGGCAGGCACGCCCCGCCCCGACGAGGCGGACTGCACGGCGGTGGCACTGCGCTGCTGGCGGCTGCCGGAACGCGAGTACCACTACTTCGCAGTCGACTATCTGCGCCGCCATGTGACGCGTCTCTCGTCCGGCTTCCTGCCGGTGGCACGCCACCTCGTCTCCACGGTCCCCTGGTGGGACACCGTCGACCTGCTCGCCTGCCACGTGGTGGGAGGCCTGGTGGCCGCCGACCCGAAGCTGCGGGCCGACATGGACGCGTGGATCGAGGACGACGACCTGTGGGTTGCCCGTACGGCCCTCCTTCACCAACTCCGCTACAAGGACGCCACCGACACCGAACGCCTCTTCGCGTACTGCGTCCGCCAGTCCGGGCACCCCGACTTCTTCATCCGCAAGGCGATCGGCTGGTGTCTGCGCGAGTACGCCAAGACGGATCCGGCGGCGGTACGCGCATTCGTGACCCGGGAGCGGCTCTCACCGCTCTCGGTGCGTGAGGCGCTCAAGAACATCGGCCCCTGACGGACCAACAGAACCACCGGAGAGCCCCCGCCTCCCGGCCCGCCGAAAATCATTCGACGTGGGCTGACACGTCAGCAATGATCTCCTCATGTTCCGGCACGCCTTCCTCCTCGCAGCATCCGCACTCGCGGATGCCCCGAAGGCTGCCGTCGTGACCACAGTGGCCGCCGTCGACGGCGCCCGAAGCTGACCCTCTCCGGATCGTCCGGCGGACCCCGCAGGGGGAGGGTCGGCAAGTTCCTTGGGGTCCCCGTCCCGCTCCGCCGGGACCATCACTCGGTTCCACTGAGAGGCTTCGAGGTACCGCCATGTCCAAAACGGCTTACGTCCGCACGAAACCGCATCTGAACATCGGCACGATGGGCCATGTCGACCACGGCAAGACCACCCTGACCGCCGCCATCACCAAGGTCCTCGCCGAGCGCGGCTCCGGCACCTTCGTTCCGTTCGACCGGATCGACAGGGCGCCGGAGGAGGCCGCGCGCGGCATCACCATCAACATCGCGCACGTCGAGTACGAGACCGACACCCGGCACTACGCGCACGTCGACATGCCGGGCCACGCCGACTACGTCAAGAACATGGTCACCGGGGCCGCGCAACTCGACGGCGCGATCCTCGTCGTCTCCGCACTCGACGGGATCATGCCGCAGACCGCCGAACATGTACTGCTCGCCCGGCAGGTGGGCGTCGACCACATTGTCGTGGCCCTCAACAAGGCCGACGCGGGCGACGAGGAGCTCACCGACCTCGTCGAGCTGGAGGTCCGCGAGCTGCTCTCCGCGCACGGCTACGGCGGCGACTCCGTACCGGTCGTACGGGTCTCCGGTCTCAAGGCCCTTGAGGGAGACCCGCGTTGGACCGCGGCGATCGACGCGCTGCTCGACGCCGTGGACACGTACGTCCCGATGCCCGAGCGCTATCTCGACGCGCCGTTCTTGCTGCCTGTCGAGAACGTGCTCACCATCACCGGCCGCGGCACGGTCGTGACGGGCGCGGTGGAGCGGGGAACGATTCGCGTGGGCGACCGTGTCGAAGTGCTCGGTGCTTCGGTGGACACCGTCGTCACCGGCCTGGAGACCTTCGGCAAGCCCATGACGGAGGCGCAGGCCGGCGACAACGTGGCGTTGCTGTTGCGCGGTGTCGCGCGTGACGCGGTGCGCCGCGGCCATATCGTCGCGGCGCCCGGCAGCGTCGTACCCAGTCGCCGTTTCTCGGCACAGGTGTACGTCCTGTCGACGCGCGAGGGCGGGCGTACGACGCCGGTGTCCACCGGTTACCGGCCGCAGTTCTACATCCGCACCGCGGACGTGGTCGGCGACGTCGACCTCGGCGAGCGGGCCGTCGCGCGGCCCGGCGACACCGTCACCATGACGGTCTCGTTGGGCCGTGACGTCCCGCTCGAGCCGGGCCTCGGCTTCGCGATCCGCGAAGGCGGCCGGACGGTCGGCGCGGGCACGGTGACCTCCGTCGGCTGAGCGGGTGGGCTTGGGGCAGGGTTTCCTTTCCCCAAGCCCGCCCCTTCCCGAAACTGGGGGCTGCGCCCCCAGGCCCCCCA
>NZ_BAAGPS010000066.1:47551-64373 GCF_054783935.1 Streptomyces pseudoechinosporeus | reverse complement strand
GCCAGTCCCGCAGTCCGCCTGAAACAAGATCACCGGACTCTACGAAACTCGGGGCAGCTCACCGTGACGGCCACCAGCCCCTCCGCCGCGGACTCACTCGCCGGCGCCCGCCTCTTCACGCTGCCCGCCGATGACGCCCAGGCCCTGCTCGACCTGCTGCACGAGGCCCAGCCTGTGACGCCGACTTCAGGACCCCGGTCCCCAGACACCACGGCCCTCGGACACCCCGTCCCAGGCGACCTCGGCTCCAGCCCCGAACCAACCGCCTTCCGCCCAACACCGCCGCGGCCCCGCCCCCGCCGCCTCGCCCCTGGACCTGACACCCCACCCCACGACACCCGGCAGCCGCCCACGCCCGACCGAAACCAACATCGCACTGGCCCGGACAACGTCAAACGCTCTGAAACCTCCCCCGCTACGCCTGATGCAGACGATCCCCACTCCGCAACGGCGCCTCCCCGGCCCGCCCCCGCACCGGATACGCCGCCCACCCCCGGCCCCGCATCCGTTACTGGCACGTCGCCGACCACCGTTCGTTCCGGCGACCCGCGCCGCGCCCCAACGGGCCGACCGGCACCAGCAGACACCCCGCACTCGAGTACCGACAAAGATGTCTCCCGCCGGGGGCTCGCGCCTCAACAGCCGCTGAAGCTAGCCATACTGGGCCGCATCCGCCTCACTCACCACCAGGACGACGGCGGAGAATACGCTGATCTCACCGACTCCTTGGCCCCCAGACAACGCGAGATCCTGGCCTACCTCGCGCTCCACCGGGACGGCGCCCGCCGTGAAACCCTCACAGCCGTTCTGTGGCCCGACGCCCCACGAGACCGCCCCTCGAACGCCTTCCATGCCACAGTCAGCCAACTACGCCGAGCGCTGCGCACCGCTACCCACGACGCGGTCCACGACATCACCGTCCATCACGACGGCCACTACGCCCTGGACCGCCATCAAGTCACCGTCGACCTATGGGAATTGCAAGCCGCACTGGAGGAAGGCCGCAGCAGCAGCGACGCACCCAGTCGTCGCACGGCCCTGGAACACGTCATCGATCTGTACGCCGGTGACCTCGCTGACGACCTCACCGCCGAATGGATCGAAGCCCCTCGCGAGGCCCTCCGCCGGGACGTCCTCGACGCCGTCAGCGCCCTGGTCCGCACCGTGCGTGATGCCGACCCGGAGCAGGCGCTCGCTCTCCTCGAACGCGCCCGCGTTCTCGACCGCTACAACGAAACCCTGTACTGCGACATCGCCCGGCTCCAGGCTGAACTCGGCCAGTACGACGCCATCCCTCGTACCCTCGCACTGCTGACATCGACACTCACCGAAGTCGACGATGAGCCGAGTCCCGATACCGCTGCCCTCTTCGATTTCCTCCAGCGCCGACCGCGCCGCAGTCGCCAGGCCAGCTGACGACCCGTGGGGCCCGGTCCGTCGGAGTGGACCAGTTCCTCCAGAACCCGCCCGGAGGAGCTGCCCCTCCGGCCAAGCCCGGAGAGGTGAGCACAACGCCAACCGGACTGTTCTGCGCCACAACGAGCGAAGGCGGCTGGGGCTTCAACGACGGAAACGGCTGGATCTGGCGCAAGGTCTGGGAGTAAGGAAAACACCTTCCGTGGCCGGGTTTGCCGTATCCCCTCTGCGCAGCGCTACACCGCGCTGAGGCCCGTCGGCTGACATCGGCGCGGTTTATTGGTCCTCGCCGAGGTCCCTGCGCAGGTCCTCGGCGAGAAGGTCTCCGCACCTGGCTTCGACTTGGTCGATCTCGGCCAGCCTGGCCACCTTCGCCGAGTTCGAGGTGGATCTCCTTCGGTTGCGAACCCGGGAGGGCATGGCCGTCGCCAGCGCGAAGAGCAAGCGGCCCAAGCTGACGGCCCGACAGCAAGCCCACCTGATCGAGCAACACGCCACCGGCGAGCACTCCATCGCCGACCTCGCCGAGTTGTTCTCCGTCAGCCGGGCGACGGTGTACCGCGTGCTGGAACGCGCCCGTACCAACGGCTGAACGTGCGGGGCAGCGCGGTCAGCCGCCATCACTTGCGGCTAGCGCCACGTTCGTCAACGGCACGCTCTGGCGGTATCGCCTCCCACGGCTGGGCAATCGACCCGTCCGGCGCCACACCGTACCTGCGAAGCCGCTCCGCCTCTGGGCCGCGCCCCATCCGTGCCAGCAGCTCGGCAGCGATCCAGAGGCCCTTTTCGTTTCCGGACCTCAGCTCTTGCCAGAGCCAGCCGATCGCCTCCTCCTGCCGACCTGCCCGTTCCATGAGCTTGACAGCCTGGCGCATCGCGTAAGTGCTCTCGCCGGAGAATCCCTGATAGTGGCGGATGGCCTCGTCGATCCGGCCCTCGCGGATCAGTGGATCACCTATCCACCATATGAACGGGTTCGGACCGGACCTGGCCCCAATGTATGGCTCGTCGTCGCCCCAGTCCTCGAAGGGTTCGTCTATTGCGAGCCAGAGCCGGTCGCCTAGCTCACGCAGCTCGGTTTCGTCATTCACCCCATAATGGCGGCTTAGCACCGCGTTCAACTCATCGCGCCGACTGTCCCCCAGTAGATAGGCGAGGGCTTCGAGAGCGGCCTGGGTGCCCGTTCCTGTGTCGGTCTCTGTGCTGGTTTCTATGCGCCCGCGCAGCCAGCGGACGACGCTCTCCTCCACTTCGAGGCCGGCCCGTTCGGTCAGCCAGGCCACCCGGGCGTAGGCCTCTTCGTCTGCTCCGGATTCAGCGCACCATCGGTACCAGCGGACAGCCTCGGGGATCCGGTTGCTGTGTTCCAGCATCCTGGCCAGCGACCACGCCGCGCTCCGGTGGCCTGCCCGGACGGCTGCCGCGTAACAGAGGGAGGCTTCGCGCATCAAGCCCCGGTTTTGGGCTGCATGAGCCAGGGTGGTGAGTTCGTCGCGGGGAGCGAAGTCGATGAAGGCGTCCCACAGGGCGGCGGGGGCGAGGGTGGTGCGGCGGGTTTCGCGGCCATGTTGTTCAAGGTAATCGGCCAGATGGTAGCGGGGCTGCTCGTATGCGGGCTGGCCGCCGCGCGGCCTGCGGCGGTACAGCGGGCTCCGTGCCCCGCGGGATGCTTTCCTGTCGGTGACGTAGTCCCAGGCTCTCTGCTGCCAGTTGTCGGGCAGGGCATCCCACTGCAGGTCGGTCAGATAGCCGGGCGCGGCGGCTTCCAGCAGGGCGAGTGGGAGGTCCTCGCCGTGGCCGAGGCGGCGGGCGTCCATGGCGGCCTCGATCAGCGCCCGCGCGGCACCGGGGGCGGTGCGGTAGCGCTCCAGCAGCGCGGGGCCACCGGCTAGATACTGGGTGATCTGCCCCTGCTCCGCGCGTGCGAGGGCCTCGGCCAGGCGGGGATCGCCGTCGTCGGCGGTCTGTACGGCCTTCAGTTCCTCGGCGGTGAATGCTGCGGGTACTGGGATGTCCTTCGCCTTGACCAGCTGTCTGGCCTGCGCGTACGGGTCCAGACCGCTGCTGGGGACAGCAGTGAGCTCGTCCCAGTGCTGGTGCCAGATGGTGCCCAGTGCCAGCACCGGGGCGCGCCCGGAGTCGTTCAGCACATCGCGGAGGCTGGAGGCGACTTGCGCGCTGTGTTCCTGGTTGAGGAGGTAGTGCTGGGCTTCGTTGAGCCATACCACGGTCTGTGGTCCCACCTGGCCCAGCTGCCCGATCAGGGCAGGCGCGCGGTCGGGCTCGATCGGATGCCACAGCCGCCATCCGTCCGGCAGGTTCTTGACCGCTTCCCAGCAGGCCCGGGTCTTGCCCGTGGAGGAGCCGCCGACCAGGATCGCGATGCCGCTCCGCCCGTCCGCTGCCGCGGCGACCATCGCATCCAGCCGCTCGTCGAACTCCCGCCGGACATAGGCGGGGAGCGCGCCGAGCCCGTCGTCGGCGGTGCCGACGGCGAGGGCAGGGTGCACCTCCAGGTCGTCCAGGACGAGCCGGTCGTCGTACTCGGCGATCGGCCGGCCTGCAGGGGTGTGCATCCCGGCCTCGGTCCACAGACCGCGTACCCGCGTGGCCAGATCCTCTTCGTTCCAGGCGGCACGGCGGGCGAGCACGATGGCGACGGAGACCGCGTCGGCCTGGCTGGGCTGCAGGTTCGGTGAGCTGATGCAGCGGCGGATGGTGTCCCTACTCGGCGTCCCCGTCACCGCGCGGTCTTCGGCATCGACATTGGCGATGTCCGCGGCGATCTCGTCCAGACTCGGCGCATCCGCCGCCAGGTACGCCTCGTACAGCAGGTCCTTCAGCTCCCGTAACGGGCGGGGCCATCCGACTTGCGCCCGCTTCAGCTTCCGCGGCCGCTTCGCCGGGCCGCCTCCTGTGTCGCGACTCATCGCACCATTGTCGTTCGTCCCGGCGCCGGGCACGGTCTGAACGGCACACAAGCCGCTGTTGGCGAAGCGCTTGTCGCAACTGGGAGTCGGTCGTTGTGCGGGGTCGAGTGTGGAGAGCGAGCCGGCCGGCTGTCCACCCGCTGATAGCGACCCATGGAGGTCCCCATGTCCTGCAAGCGCCTGACACGCCGCGAGCGCCTGCCCCTGGTCCGCGCCGCCCTGGGCGGTCTCGTCTCCGGCACTGCCCGGGGCGTCGTCACCTGGCTACTGGCCCAGCTCACCTCGTAGTTCCCGACCGCGTCTGGGGGGCGCCTATATAGGCGCCCCCCAGACGCGTGCCTCGACCATGCGCCCTAAGGTGATCGCCACCACACCACACGGAGACGGTCTCGGGAGGCCTTGGTGGCGTTCCTGACGGATGAGCAGCGCCGCAACTACGGCACGTTCATCACCGTGCCCGATGACGGGCAGCGGGCGGGGTACTTCCTCCTCGACCGCGACGCGAGACGGCGGGCGATGGCCTGCCGGGGCGCCAGATCGCAGCTCGGCTCAGCTACGGCGTCCAGCTCGGCACCGTGCGGTTCCTGAGTACCTTCCTGGACAACCCCGAGCCGGCCTTCCTGATGTCGACCCGGTTCACCGGCGAACCCGCCGCGCCCGTACCCGACGGCTACCGCGTGCGCGTCTGGTCCCGCGGTGGCGTCACCCGCGTCCTCGTCACGGCGGCGGACGGTTCGTGGGCCGCACGCGGGCAGATCGCCCCGACCGGCGCGACCGCGGTCGCCGACCAGATCGAGACGGCCCCCGCCCACCGGCGCAGAGGTCTCGGTCGCTTCGTCATGCACACCCTCGCGCGGGCGGCGGTCGACCGGGGAGCGGAGACCGGCGTACTGGGGGCGACCCCCGAGGGGCGGGCGCTGTACGAGTCGCTGGGGTGGCAGGTGGACGCGGGGCTGACGAGTGCGAAGTTCACGGGCCGAGCCGGAGGGGAGTGAACGTCTCGCCCGGCCGGAGCGTCACAGGAGCAGCGCCGGAATCCGTCGTCTGCCTCGGGGGCCATCATGCGATCCGTAAAACTGCGTCAACTGCTCGTCGTACTCGGCCTGTTCGCCGCCGGAGCCACCGGATGCGGCGAGGAGACGGCGCCCGGCGGCGACGAGGTCGGTGACCGGACTCCTACCGCCGCGAACCGCGCCCGTCAGGTCGCCGACGCTTGGGCGGGATCGGAGGCGGCGCGGCTGTGGCGGCAGGGCTACTTCCCACTGGACGAGGCGGTCCAGCTGCCCGAAGGGGGCTTCCGCGACAAGGCCGACGAGCGCGCGTACACGAGCCAGAACTTCGCCCTGCGCGGCTCGCTCCCCAAGTCCCCTCCGCAGAAGGGGGAGGTCCGCTGGCGCAGCGGCGGCTCGCTCACCGTCCCGGTCACCTCCGCGCAGACGGCGTACGAGAAGCTCGCCCGGGGCGGTAACTCCGGTCCCCGGCTCACCGTGACCGATGCCCGGCTCGGTGGGATGACCCTCTTCACCAGCCGGGGTCCGGCGACGGTCCCCGCCTGGCACTTCACCCTCGACGGATACGACACACCGCTCAAGCGCGTCGCGGTCAGCCCCTCGAAACTGCCCCGGCCGCCGATCAAGGCCAAGTCTCTGCAGGAGGCCTCGGACAAGCTGTGGCCGCTCGCCGGGCTGACCACGATGGCGCAGGGCGACCGGACCGTCGGCCTGGTCGCCCATCAGGGGTCCTGCGACGACGGCCCGGCCGTCGACGTACTGGAGACCGAGGACAACGTGGTGCTGTCCGCGTCGATCCGAAACCGCTCCGACGGTCCTTGCACGGACGACCTGCGCATGAAGAAGGTCACGGTGAAGCTGGACCGCCCGGTCGGCGACCGCATGCTCCTCGACGCGTTCACGGGCAGGCCCGTGCCCTACGCGGCCGATCCGGGTTCTCTGTCACCGACCTGGAGCTGACCGTCGCAGCGGGATCAGGGCAGCGCCTGCTCGGTCCAGATGATCTTTCCGGTGCTGGTGTAGCGGGTCCCCCAGCGTTCCGTCAGCTGGGCGACGAGGAAGAGTCCGCGCCCGCCCTCGTCCTCGGTCGTCGCCCGCCGCAGCCGGGGTGAGGTGCTGTTGCCGTCGGACACCTCGCAGATCAGCGCCCGGTCGCGGAGGAGGCGCAGCTGTACGGGTCCGGTCTCGTGCCGGATGGCGTTGGTGACGAGTTCGCCGGCGACCAGTTCGGTGGTGAAGGCCAGCTCGTCCAGGTCCCAGGCGGACAGTTGCCGGGTGACCGCGGCGCGGGCGCGCGTGACGACCGCCGGGTCGCTGGGCAGTTGTTCCCACTGGGCGACCTGTTCGGGGCCCAGGGCGCGCGTACGGGCGACGAGCAGCGCGATGTCGTCGCTCGGACGGGCCGGAAGCATGGCGTCGAGCACGGCCTCGCAGGTCTCCTCCGGCGGACGGCCGGGCGTGGCGAGTACGCCGCGGAGCCTTTCGAACCCGTCGTCGATGTCGTGGAAGCGGTCCTCGATCAAACCGTCGGTGTAGAGGACGAGCTGGCTGCTCTCCGGGGGCTCCAACTCCGTGGTTTCGAACGGCATGTCGCCGACACCGAGCGGCGGCCCGGATGGCAGATCGACGAACTCCGCGGTGCCGTCTGGGCGGACGATCGCGGGCTGCGGGTGGCCGGCGCGGGTGAGGGTGCAGCGCTGGGACACCGGGTCGTAGACCGCGTACAGGCAGGTGGCGCCGACGACCCCGGCGCCGAGGTCGGTGTCGTCGTCCTCCGCCAGCCCTCGCCCCGGTCGAGCCGTCCGACCAGGTCGTCGAGGTGGGTGAGGAGGTCGTCGGGAGGCAGGTCGAGGGAGCAGAAGTTGTGGACGGCGGTACGCAGTCGGCCCATCGTGGCGGCGGCGTGCAGTCCGTGGCCGACCACGTCGCCGACCACCAGCGCCCCCGGGCACCGGACAGCGGGATGACTCGGCCGAAGTCGGGCAGGGGTGGGTCCAGCGCCGACGCCGGTGGCGCGTGGGCGTCGGGTCACTTCGGTTGCCGGGGCGGTTCAACGGACAGCCGATGTCCATCGCCCGGCGGACCCAGTCCGCTGCCGTCACTGCCATCCAATCCAGTCGCCGCAGCTCACGGGCTTGGACTGAGGTAGGCGCTACGCGACCGCTCCGCCAATCAAGTTAGTCCGCGCAGGTCAGCGCTCTCCGCCGGACTAACTTTGCTGGCGACGGACAGCCGGTCAACAAAGCGGGACGGTCGTAGTAAATGTTCCGTCTCTGTCGAGCTGGTCCGCGTCTCAAGTGGGCTGGCCCCATTCGCCCTTGGCGGGCTGCATCACCTGAGACGAGCAGGTCAGATGATGCGGACAACCATTCGGCTCGACTGCGCAGGACCTTCACGAACCAGATCATCTGGGATTTGCCGCAGCGAGTCGTCTCAACCGACCTGGTCGTTGCAGGCCGGGGACGTGGCACGCTGTCCGTTCTCAACGAAGCAAGTCGGCTGCGAGCTGCCGACCGGGACAGACTCAGTTCGTTGAGACCGTTGCTCGCCGAGCAGGAGCGTTCCCTGTCAAGCTCAGCGTGTTTGAAGTGGCGCGTGCGGGCCTCGGTGTGGGCGGTCGGCGGTTCTCGAGGACTTGGCAGGCCGTCCATGGAGTACGGCGGCCTGCCACGTCCTGTCTGCCGAACTCGGCCGAAGCCGACAGTGACTGCGGTCAGAGGCCGAGGTCGGCCAGCCACTGGCCCGTGGTGCGGGGGGTGATGTCCAGCAGCTTCTGGGCGGAGTCCTCCGGTGCGATCGAGCGGTCGGGCAGCGTGCTCATGGCCTGGTAGAGGCCGGCGACGTCGGCGGCGGGGCCCTCGCCGATCACGGGCGCGACGGAGGCGCGCATCTGCTCGGGGGTGATCGGCTCGAAGACCACGTCCTTGCCGAAGTGAGCGCCGAAGGCTTGGGCCAGGTCCGGTCCGGTGATCGCCGGGTACTGGCCGACGGAGACCACGCCGGTGACGTCGTGGCGGTCGAACAGGGCGACGGCGACGTCGGCGATGTCCAGGTGCGACGCCCAGGAGACGGGGAAGTCGGCGCGGATCGGGTAGGGCAGCACGCCCCGCTCGCGGACCGTGTCGAGGACGTACGGCATGAGCAGGTTCTCCAGGTACAGCGTGGGCGCGATCACCGCATGCGGCACCCCGCTGTCCGCCAGGCCGCTGAGCAGGATCGCGGCCGCGCCGCCGGTGTCGGGGTCGGTCGGGGAGCCGCTGGTGGAGAACACCACGCGGGCCGGGCGGGCCGCGCGGACGGCGGCGACGATGTTGCGCGCGTAGGTCTGGCGGTCCTCTTCCGAGGTGACCGGCAGGTGGATGAACACGCCGTGGGCGCCGCGGTATGCCTCGGCCAGTGCCTCCGTGGAGGAGTATCCGGCGGCTACGACGCTTGCGCCGTCCACGACGGTGTCCGGGTTGCGGGTCAGAGCGGTCACGGGCTTGCCCGCGGCGGCGAGAGCGGCGACGACGGGGGCACCCTGGGCGCCGGTGGCGCCGTGAATCACGTAGGTCATGAACCCATTAGTGCATGCGATGCATCACTTACATCAACTGCACTAATGGAGTTACCGTTGAAAACATGACTGATCCCTGTCTGCCCGAGTGTGGTGTCGCCCGGTTCCTCACTCTGCTCAACGGCCCGTGGGCAACTCTGATCGTGCGCGAACTGCTGCATGGCCCGCATCGCTTCACCGAGCTGCGCGAGGCCCTGCCCGGTATCAGCCCGCACACCCTGACCAGTCGGCTGCGCCAGTTCGAGCGGCACGGCATCGTGACGCGCACCACGTACGCGGAGATCCCGCCGCGCGTCGTGTACGAGCTGACCCCTCTCGGTGAGGGGCTGAGCGACGTTCTGGAGGCCATGGGGACCTGGGCCATGACGGTGCCGGATCCGGGGGCCGACGTCACCGTCTGACGTACGCCACCGCCCGGCGGTGCGGACGCGGTCACGCCGAGGATGCGAGCCTCTGCCGCAGGGCGTCGTTGTCGTCGTGGTGGACGACCTCCTCGAAGCGCAGTTGCAAGCCGTGCATGTCCAGGAGGCCGGCGACGATCGTGTCGAGCTGTTCGCGGTGTTCCTTGTACGACAGCCCGATGTACGGCCCGACAAGATCCACCCAGGCGGTACGGCCACTCAGCACCCTCAGTGCTGTCCGTTCTCATCCATCGTGTCAGGGAGCCATGTCGGCGAGCTGCGCACTGACAACTGCCTTGAGACAAGACGGGCGAGCAATCGAGCAATGCTCAAGACCTGTGGATCGGGCTCGGGTTGGACGCGAAGGGCGTACCTTCCCGAGTGATCGATTGAAGGTCACCGAGTAGGCCGACGCTGCGAACGTCGGTCGGGAAGACACGCCCGTGCTCAGCGTAGTCAATGCCGACGGCAGTACCCCGAACGGCTCCCTGATCGACGAGATCGTCCGCGAAGGCGCGAGGCGAATGCTGGCCGCCGCGCTTGAGGCCGAAGTCAACGCCTACATAGCCGAGTTGGCCGACCAGCGGGACGAGGACGGCCGACGCCTGGTCGTCCGCAACGGCTACCACCAGCCGCGGCAGGTCACCACCGCCGCCGGGACGGTCGAGGGCAAGGCCCCGCGGGTGAACGACAAGCGCGTCGACGAGGCGACCGGGGAACGCAAGCGGTTTGCCTCGGCGATCTCCCCTAGCCTTCGGCCGGGAGGTGCCCCCAGCCGCCCTGGTGCCGCAAGTCCCCGAAGATCAGCGAGGTGCTGCCGCTGCTCTACCTGCACGGCCTGTCCTCGGGCGACTTCGTGCCCGCACTCGAGCAGTTCCTCGGCAGCTCGGCCGGCCTGTCGCCCGCCACCGTCACCCGGCTCACCCAGCAGTGGCAGGCCGACCACCAAGCCTTCGGCGAGCGCGACCTGTCCGCCACGGACTACGTCTACGTCTGGGCCGACGGCATCCACCTGCGCATCCGCCTGTCGCAGGCCAAGTCCTGCGTCCTGGTCGTCATGGGCGTGCGTGCGGACGGCACCAAGGAGCTGATCGCGATGGCCGACGGCTACCGCGAGTCCGCCGAGTCCTGGGCCGACCTGCTGCGCGATGCCGCCCGGCGCGGGATGCGCGCTCCCGTCCTCGCCGTCGGCGACGGCGCACTCGGCTTCTGGAAGGCCCTGGCGGAGGTGTTCCCCGACGCCCGCCATCAGCGGTGCTGGGTTCACAAAACGGCCAATGTGCTCAACGCCCTGCCCACATCGGCCCAGCCCGGCGCGCGCAAGGCGCTGCAGGACATCTACAACGCCGAGGACCGCGAGCACGCGGTCAAGGCCGTCGCTGCCTTCGATAAGACGTACGGCGTGAAGTGGCCCAAGGCGGCTCAGAAGATCACCGACGACGTCGATGAACTGCTCGCGTTCTACGACTTCCCGGCCGAGCACTTGATCCATTTGCGCACCACGAATCCCATCGAATCGACCTTCGCGACGGTACGGCTGCGGACCAAGGTCACCAAGGGCGCCGGTAGTGCCACCGCCGCGCTTGCCATGGTCTTCAAGCTCGTCGAGTCCGCCCAGGCACGCTGGCGAGCGGTCAACGCACCCCACCTCGTCGCCCTCGTGCGAGCCGGAGCCCGCTTCGAACGCGGCCACCTCGTCGAACGTCCCGAGGCTCACGCAGCCTGAACAACCTCAACCGACCCACAGGTATTGACAATTACTCCATGTCTCGGCGCCGCCGGTTGCAGCTGTGGGACGCAGGCGATCATCCGGCTGTACTGCAATACAGGGGCGCGTCTGTCTTCGGCAAGCTGATGCTGGAGGACAGCGATCTGACCACCGAATCGGTGCACTTCCGCGGTAGGGGCTGTAGGGACCGGCGCGTGCGCTTTCGGGCCGAGGACGGCGCGGGCGGTCCGCGTTTGAGGCGGCAGGGCCCGCTATCCCCGGGTGAGTTCGAGCACGGTTGCCATGTCGCTGAAGGGGAGCAGTTTGTCGCCGATGATCTGATGGGGCTCGCTGCCCTTGCCGGCGATCAGGACGATGTCGTCCGGGCCCGCGGCGGAGAGAGCGAAAGCGACAGCCTGACGGCGGTCGGTGAACCGTTCGAACGGTGTGCCGGTCGCCGCGATGCCGGGGGCGATCTGGTCCAGGATGGCCTGGGGGTCTTCGTTGCGGGGGTTGTCCGAGGTGAGGACGCACAGGTCGGAGTGGGTTCCGGCGATCCTGCCCATGTCCGTCCGCTTGGTGGTGTCCCGGTCCCCGCCGCAGCCGAAGACGGTGATGACCTGGCCGCGTGCGAAGTCGCGGATGGTGGTCAGGACCTTGTCCAGGGAGTCCGGTGAGTGGGCGTAGTCCACGATCACCGACGTGCCGCGCGGCGTCTGGAAGCGCTCGAACCGACCCGGGATCGCAGGCATCCGGTCGAGGGCGGCGACCAGCCCGCCCAGATCGTGGCCCAGAAGGTGGCAGGCCGCCACGGTGGCCAGCGCGTTGGCCACCGAGAAGCGGCCCGGGACGGGGATCGCCGCCGGATACTTGCGGCCGTCGTGGTGCAGGATGAAACGCGTGCCGGAAGCGTCCACGGAGAGGTCGGTGGCCCGGTAGTCAGCCTCGGCGTCCAGGGCGTACGTGGTCACCGCGCCCGGCATCATCGCCTGGATCCCGGCGCCCACCGGGTCGTCGGCGTTGACCACAGCGCGCCTGCACAAGCCCTGGAACAGACGCAGCTTGGCGTCCCGGTAGTTCGCCATCGTTCCGTGATCGTCCAGGTGATCCTGCGTCAGGTTGGTGAACACGCCGACGTCGATGAACGTACGGTCCACCCGGTGTGTCAGCAGCGCCATGGACGTGGCTTCCAGTACCGCGCTGCCGACTCCGCGGTCGCGCATGCACCCCAGCAGGTACTGCAGGTCCGGTGACTCCGGCGTGGTCAGCACCGACCTCGGCATCGGGATCAGCTCGTCGCCGATCCGGCTGCCGGCGGTCCCGATGACCCCCACCTTCGCGCCCTCGGAGATCCGCAGGACCGACTCGACCATGTACGACACCGACGTCTTGCCGTTGGTACCGGTGATCGCCACCATGTCCATCTGCCGCCCCGGCTCACCGAAATAGCGGGAGGCGACGACCGCGGCCGCTGTCCGGGTGTCCGGCACCCGTACGACGCACACCTCCGGTGCCGACGCCCACACCGACGCCGCAGGTGCCGGCGTCGCGGCGTCGACGAGTACCGCCGCCGCGCCGCATGCGAGGGCAGGTGCCACCGAGTCGGGGCCGCCTTCACGGTGGCCGGGCACGGCGATGAACAGCGAGCCCGGCGTCACCCGGTCGGCGTCGAAGGTGGTTCCCGCGGTGATCCACGTCCTCGCCGGGTCGCCCTGCAGAACGTGGTGCTCCTGCCCGGCCAGCAACTCGCTCAGCTTCACAGTGATCCCTTCGAAGGTGGCTCGGGCCGTCGTGCGGCCGTCGCCAGGCGGCAGCCCGGCGGTGCGCCGGAAGCTGCGGTGGTGCCGTTGAGCGGGTGCGCAGGTGTCGCGGACGCGTCCGATCAGAACCGGATGCGGCGGCTCAGGCCGGCAGCAGCGGTCCTGCCGTGTTGCCTGCGGTGTGTTTACAAGAACAGCGAGCCGAGCAAGGCCAGGGCCCCGCCCCGGTGAGGGCGCGGAGAATCGCTAGCCGTGGCCGTGCAGCGCGATACGGCCACTGTCGGGCGCCTCATTGTCAGCTGCGGTCGCCGGGCCCACGGCAGCCGATCCCACGGCAGCCGGGCACAGCCGACAGGCAGCCCGCTGCAGGCTGTCCCTCACGGCACGTGTGCGACTCATGTGCCGAGTGTACGTCTGCCCGAGCGGCCCGAAAGCCGCGCTCGGCAAACGCATTGGCTGGACGCGGCGGCAGCCGTTGGGAAGCGGAGGTGGTAGGCACCGGCGGTGGTGCCGAGTTTCTCACCGCTCGCCGGGCCCGCGGTCGGGTGCTGCCAGGAGATCTGCGGGGAGGGCAGCCGCGGGTCGGCAGCGGTTCCGGCTTGCGGGCGGTCGTGGTGCGGATCAGGCCGCGGCCGAGGGAAGGGCCGACACCTCCAGTCTCATGCGACCACACGCGACCACCACGCGGTCTCTGCCTGCCGTGACCAGCGTGTTTCCCTTGGCCGCGTGCCAAGGGCTGCGGTTCGGGAACCGCGTGAAGTTATCCGACGCCGGTACCAGCGGATTCTTCGTCTGCTGGTGGTACACGGCCCAATCCGCCGCTGACCTGAGGAAATGAGTGAAATCGCCGGAGAAGAAGCGAAGTTGGTCCGTTCCTGGTCCGGATCTTGGTGGCGGGGGCCGCGCTGGGCGTCGATGCTGAGAGTGTCCCTGTGGCACCACATGGCGCAGGTTGTTCGAAGCGTCTTCTGGCGTCCACAAGGTCCAGGTCAGGGCCGTTTTTACAGGTGGAGGCCTTGTGGTCCAGGCGCGTCGAGGCAATCCGCACAGGCAGGTCCGGCTGTCGTTCCTCGGCTGAGCGGCGCGACCACGGGAGCCCAGGGTGGTGTGTCCCGTGCTAACGTTGCGCGTTTGCAGCGTCGCTGTGTCGGTGCTCCGTTCGGTGTCTCTGGCTGGTGGCCGCGTCCCTGCCGCGCCTTCCTCGGTACGGTCCCTTCGGAGGAAGGCTTTCTGTGAGCGAATCAGCATGTGCCGATGCCCGGCAGCAGGACGATGTGTCCGAGGCGTCGGGCGCCACTTCGGCAGTGCCCAGGGCGGCGTCCTTCGCCCAGGTGGGCTTGCCGGCCGAGGTTCTGCGGGTGCTCGATGAGCACGGTGTGACTGTGCCCTTCCCCATTCAGGCGGCGGCGCTGCCGAACGCGCTCGCGGGACGGGACGTCCTGGGCCGGGCCCGCACAGGATCCGGCAAGACGCTCGCCTTCGGCCTGGGGATGCTCGCCCGGACGGCCGGGCAGCGCGCGCAGCCGAAAGAGCCGCTGGCGCTCGTTCTGGTGCCCACCAGAGAGCTGGCGCAGCAGGTCGGTGAGGCGCTCACCCCGTACGCCGAGGCGCTGCGGCTGCGGCTCGCGACCGTGGTGGGCGGAGTGTCCATCGGACGGCAGGCCGCCGTGCTGCGGGATGGTGCCGAGATCGTCGTCGCCACGCCCGGTCGGCTGCACGACCTCATCGAGCGCAAGGGCTGCCGACTGGGACGGGTGCGCATCGCGGTCCTGGACGAGGCCGACCAGATGTGTGACATGGGGTTCCTGCCGCAGGTCACCGAGATCCTGGACCAGGTGCCTCCCGACGGGCAACGGATGCTGTTCTCCGCCACCCTCGACCGCGACGTCGACCAGCTGGTGCAGCGCTACCTGCGTGACCCCGCCGTCCACTCCGTGGACCCCTCGTCCAGCGCGGTCTCCGCGATCGAGCACCACGTCTTCGTCGTGCACGGCCCGGACCGGTACGCCGTGACCACGGAGATCGCCGCTCGGGACGGCCGCGTCCTGCTGTTCCTGGACACCAAGCACGGCGTCGACCAGCTCACGCGGCATCTGCGGGCCAGCGGCGTGGCCGCCGCCGCCCTGCACAGCGGGAAGTCCCAGCCGCAGCGCATTCGGACTCTGGCCCAGTTCAAGAACGGGCAGGTCACCGCGCTGGTAGCGACGAACGTCGCCGCGCGCGGCCTGCACGTCGACGACCTCGACCTCGTGGTCAACGTCGACCCGGCCACCGACCCGAAGGACTATCTGCACCGCGCGGGCCGCACGGCCCGGGCAGGCCGCTCCGGCACCGTCGTGACACTCGTCCTGTCGGGACAGCGCCGCGAGACGAGCCAGGTCATGGCGGACGCCGACGTCGCCCCCAAGGTCACCAAAGTGCGGTCCGGCGAGGCGGAGCTAAGCCAGATCACCGGCGCCAAAGCCCCCTCCGGGAAGCTTCTCGTCGGCGGGCTGGCTGTACCGCGTCCCAAGAACCACAACGCCCCGTTCCGCGGCCTGGGCAGCACCAAGGACGCGAAGGGCGGCTCCGGCGGCAGGTCGTCCCGCAAGAGCAGCGAGGCCCGCAAGCTCGCGGAGGCCCGCAAGGCGGCCCGGGTGCGGCGCGGCGGCTGAGCCCGGCTTCCCGGACTGCAGGGCGGTGTCTTCGTCTACGCTGCTGGACGGATACGCGGGACCGGAGATCGGCCGGGGTGCACCGGACGACGTCACGTACGGGTGACCGTGCGCAGGGGGAGGTGTGCAGTGATGGAGAACGGCGCGGACCTGCCACGGCGGATCGGTGTCCACATCGTCGAGCGAGAGCCGGGCGCGGGCGGCATGGGGACGGTCTAGCTCGCCCGGTCACGGGGCGGTCGGGCCGTCGCGGTCAAGGTGGCCGCCCCGAGCTGGCGGCCGACCTGCACTTCCGTGACGGTTCCGCGCAGAGGTCGAGGCCGCCCGCAGAGTCGGCGGTTTCCACACGGCTCCGGTCGTGGACACCGATCCCGACGCGGAGGCGCCCTGGCTGGCCATCGCGTACATCCCCGGGCCCATGCTCGCCCAGCTGATCAAGCGTCAAGGGCCCATCCTGAAGAGCAGTTGAGGTCTCTCGGGGCAGCGCTGGCCGAGGCGCTCCAAGCCGTCCATGTCTGCGGGCTCGTACACCGGGATCTGAAACCGGGCAACATCCTCATGGCCGACGCTGTCCCACGCGTCCTCGATTTCGGCGTCGCGCGGGTCGTGGAGCCCACCCGGCTGACCGCCACCGGGGCGGCCTTCGGCGCTCCCGAATACCTCGCGCCCGAGCAGGCGCAGGGCGACGAAGTCGGCGGTGCCGCCGATGTGTTTGCGCTCGGGGCCGAGGATCCGGCCGACCGTCCCACGCCCGAGGCGCTCCTGGGCTCGCTCGGGCCGGACCCGAACCGAGCCCGGACCTGAACACACTCGCTCTCGCCGCTCCTTGCCGGGCGAACGACACTAGCGCCCGGCACTGACACCGGAGGCCCCGTTCGGCTTTGTTCTCCAGGCCGTCGGCGTGAAAGTGCTTGCTGATGGCCGGGCCTGTGCCTCTCACGTCAGGGGCAGGTCTGCCCAGGCAGTCCTGCCCGGCGTGCCTTCACACGGGGTGACCGCCCGGCGGGTCGCCAGCTCCGCGACGCTCACGGCGCCAGCACCCAGCAGGGCACGGCCCACAGCAGGACGGGGGCGATCAGGGGATGTAGCGCATCAGGCGGTGCAGTCGGCTCTGCCGCGGAGCTGGCGTTTCGCTGCCGGCGGGTCGAGTGTCGCTGGTGTCGGTCACGCTTCCCCTCCCTGACCAGGCTGCCGTCTCGCGCACTGTATCCAACCGTCCTCGGGCCGGCCGGACGGGCGTTCATGGGTGCGACCCCGTGGGGCGAAGGGTTCTGGTGTGGTTGTGCCGCAGGAATGCGGATGCCTGGGTGGGGTTCCAGCGGATCCGGGGTGCGCTGCCCGCTTGACGCCTCGGACGTGGCGGTCCCGCCAGCATTCCGTTCACGGC
>NZ_BAAGPS010000066.1:0-47524 GCF_054783935.1 Streptomyces pseudoechinosporeus | reverse complement strand
CTCGGACTCAGCTGCACTTACGTCCGGTGTTGATGCACTGGACCGCCTTGTTCATCAGCTTTGCGTCGAAGACGTTGATGAAGTCACCGTGGTCGGTGACCGGCTTGTGCTGCTGTTCGGGGAAGCTGTCCAGCGAGAAGAACGGACGGGTCTTGCCGTTGTCCTTGACGCTGGGCGCGTCCACGTCGTACACCAGACGCTGCACCAACTGGGGAATGGCCTTGAAGCCGGTCGGGCAGTTGCCGCCCGCGTCAGCGAAGGCCACGTGCGTACGGTGGTTGGCGCTGTCGATGTTCGTGCCGTCCCAGCAGCTCTGGAACTTGAAGGTGCGCACCACGTCGCTGCCTGACGGGCAGAGGGGGTACTTGTCCTTCAACTGCACCTTGTTCTCGAAGCCGGTGCAGCTCCAGGAGGCGTTGGCGTTGGCCGTGCCGTTGACGAACGCCTTGGCGTCACCGGTGATGATGCGCAGGAACTGGGGCATCGCCACCACCTTGCCGCGGGGGCTGCCCACGAAGTTCAAGGTGGCCTTCTTGGCCGTCAGAATCCGGCCCGTGTTGCCCTCGGCGCCGCCGCCCTGCTTGTCGGCGTCGAACTCCTTGGTGCCGTCCTGCAGGCGCAGCACCGGCCAGTAGTAGGACGACTTGTCGCCCTTGTTCTGGCAGCTGGTCCCGGCCTTGGCAAAGTCCTGGTCGCTCGAGAAGGCGTCGTTGTCCTGGTTGCCGATGTAATCGTGCAGGTGGTGTGCGCCGTTGGTGACACCGGGCGCGACGATGACGTTGTCGCTGTTGTACAGCTTGTTGGCGTTCACCCCGCACTTGCTGACGAAGACGCCCTTTGAAGCCTTCGCCGACTTGGCCGGCGTGCGCACATTGGACTTCACCTTGGTGATGTCCACGAAGTCGGCGGCGACGGGGCCGTTGCCGGTCCCTCCGGCATTGGTGTTGTTGCCACCCTGACCGGCGGCGGGCTGGTTGCCGGCGGCGCGCAGCGTGCAGGCCGCCAAAGCGTCAAGGCCCTGCGGCTTGGCTGCCACACGGCCGATGGCGATGGCGATCCGGTCGATCGTCGCCTTCCGCTTGTCCTTCAGCGGACCCACGATCGCGTTCTGGGCGAAGTTGGGGTCCTGCTGAATCGCCTTCTGGGAGGTGGAAAGGCGCTGGTATGCCTCGGATATCTGCTTGTCGAGGAGTGCCAGTTCCTTGTCGACCTGGGCCTTCGCCTTGGCGGGCACTGATGTCAACTGCTGGCCGACGTCGGGGCAGTCAATGGTGGAGGTTCCAGCGGCGAGCGCCTGGTTCTGGGCAGAGCCCTTCGACGCGCTGGTTTCGCCGGCCGAGGCGTAGAGGTTGACCGCCACCAGTCCACCGGCCCCTATGGCCAGTGCGGCCGCCGCGCCTACTGCCCGGCGGGCAGTCTTCGATCTTCTTCGCGTGTTGCGTCTCATCAGGCCTCTCAAGGACATCTCCGGAGCCGGCAGGACTTCCGGCATGGGGGAAGCACGTCCTCAGATACGAATGTGCGCGCCGAATGCTCAGTGAATTCCCAGGTTTATAGGATTCTCCATCCACAAAACAGTGCATGAGGGCCTAATCCGGGCCGGGTCAGCTTCCAGTAATTGTTGTGACGGGCAGCAGGTCGCCCAGGACGGTGGTGGGTTCGACGCATCGGCCGACAGCTGTCTCTGCGCCGGCGGGCGACGTCTCCCGGGCTCCGGAGGGTCGAGCCTTCCCGGCCACATCTGTCCCCGTCGCCCATGGTCCCTACCTAGGAGGCTCACCCTGCCGAGGTCCGCACTTCGATCCGCCCGCGTCACCGCCCCGATCCTCCTCGTGCTCGGCGCCATGAACGCGTGGACCGCCCAGGAGGCAGGGGATTACGACTCCCTGTCCACGGCCCTGTGCCTCTGCGCCTGCGCCGTCGGGCTGTTCGGCGAGGACCTCCTCCAAAGTGGCTACCGCCGTGCGTCGGGTAGTCAGGACGCACTGCTGTGTCCCGGCCCTTTAGAACTGGACGTGCGGTTGGGTAAGCCGCCAGCGACATGCCTGTGACCAGGCCCTGAAGGAGTTGCCAGCGGGTTGTCCAAAACGGCCGCGAACTCGGGCCTTTTGGGGTGTCTACGCACCGCATGGAGGAGTGGGATAACAGCACGGCATCGTCCGGACCGGGCTTTCGCAGGCTGGCGCGTTCTCAGCCTGCTCGCGCCGTTCGCTGCACCGGGCAGCGCCGGAATTGGTACTTGTCGGCGCCGTGTCAGGTGTCGGCGTCCGCAACGGCGCGCGTCAGTCTGGTCGGTTGTTCAACGGGGTCACCCGGAGGTACGGCCGATCGAGGGCTGGCTGCTGGTTGCCATCGTCGTGATCGCTGCCACCTACACCCGGTCAGGCCATTGGGTGCTGTTGGTCGGCCTGCCGTGCCGCATCGGTTAGGTGTCTGCCGTGGGGCCGATCCCGGCCATGATGCTGCCACCGGAGGGACTGTTGGCCGGACTGTTCGAAGTGGCGGGGGCGGTAACCAGACTTCGATCGAACCGTTGAAGCGCATGCCGCCGAGCCTGGCGTCTGTCGTCACGCGACTGCGGACGAGGCACCGATCGGCGAGGGGTCTGAACACGGACTGATCGCCAAGTCGGCTTGCCAGATGGTGTCCGGACACCGACCGGAGAGTCGGCGACAGATGCCGACTGCGATCGGTGCGGGCTGCTTCAGCGCAGTGATTGTCCTGGTCGATCCGTATGGCTCCGACCGGGTTTCTGGCCTCAGCAGGCCGGACGTTGTGGGGGGGTAGCCGTTTTTGACCGCTTCGCGTTACTCGCCGTGCCCATCCTCGGGGGCTCCTTGGACCATTTCCTGTGTGGCGAGGCGGATGGCCGCTTTTAGCGGCAGAGGGCCGCGGCAGTCTGAGGAGCCAGGTAGTTACGGGGACGGTGCTCGTAGCGAGGGTTCAGTCGACGATAGCCGGACGGCCAGGAAAGGTCTGCTCGATCACTCTCCTGTGGCGGTCCAGTCGTTGACAGGACTCGATGGTCTTGAGGGTGATCCGGACCCCAACGCGCCCCCCGCAACCGTCTTCAATGAGTCTCTGTCGGCGTGCAGGTGTCGGCCTGTTCGAGATCGAAGGTGGCCTGGCGCTCGCGTGCTCGATCGTGCTGAGCGCCGACAGGTCCGATCAGCTGGTTCGCTGCGGTGACCGCCTTGGGAAACAGCTTCGCGCTGCGCACGGAAGGAACTCGCTGAGGTCACGCCGGCCACTGCAGAACGGGTCGCCTGGTTCAACCACCAGCACCTGCCCACCGTGATCGGTGATATCCGTCCGCCGAACTCGAAGCCGACTACTACGTCCAGCAGTCCCAACCCGGGGATGGCGTCAACGCGTAGAGCGTCCACCAATTGGAGATCGCTTCACCTCGGAGGGGTGTCGAGGGCACTCGGCGCTGGGCGGCCAGGGCGCTCGACGAAGACGTTCCTTTGAACGATCCGCACCGCCCAGATGGGTCTCGAGGACACGTGGGCCAGAGTCGCCTCAGAGCGCAAGGACCGCATACGCGTTCCGACTTGCTGGCTCTTGGCCGAAGCGAGACGATGGAAAGCAGAGTTCGTTGCGGTTCCCTCGACGCGCGGAAGGCGGTGCGTGAGGCGACGAGGCTGCCCGGCGGAGGCCCGAGTGCACAGACTCCTTTACTCGGCCGAGTACGCTGGACACTGACCTCGAAGAACGACCCGTCGCACGCCGCTCAGCTGGGGGTCAAGGGGTCGCAGGTTCAAATCCTGTCGTCCCGACGGTGTTCACCAGCGGGCCTGCCGAATATGGCAGGCCCGCTGGATGCGTTCGTGTGACACGTGATGGCGGCGTGATGGCAACCCGCGGCCGCCCGGCGGCCGGTCTCAGGCCGCGCGGGTTTCTGATGCCGGGCCGGTCTGGCTGTGGTGCTTGCGGTCGGCGCGTGTCAGGGCCTTGTCGATGGCGGTGATGGCGGTGATGGCGGTGATGGCGGTGATGGCGGTGATGGCGGTGACGGCGTCGCGCGCGGCGTGGGACAGCAGGTGGCCGTACAGGTTGACCGTGGTGGACAGCGTCGAGTGGCGCAGCGTCTTGGAGACCACGGCCAGCGGAACCCGTGAGCTGATCATGATGGTGGCGGCGGTGTGCCGCAGGTCGTGGACGCCGATCCGGGGCAGGCCGATCTCCTCAGCGCGCCGTCGCAGCTCGGTCAGGACGCCCTGTGGGCGCAGCGGGGAGCCGTCCTGCTGGCAGAACACCAGGCCCTCCAGGGGAGCGCCCGCGGGCAGAGTGGCCCGGGCGAGGGCGGCCTGGCGCTCCAGCGCGGCGGCGACGCGCGGGGACAGGCTCACCCAGTTCCGGCTGGCCCGGGTCTTGGGGTGGCCGAGGTAGAGCCGGTGGTTGTTGACGGCCGTGAGATTCCATCGCACCAGCAGGGTCTTCTCCGGCAGGTGGACGTCGGTCCAGTGCAGGCCCAGGGCCTCGCCGCGGCGCATGCCGGTACCCAGCAGCAGCTCGAACAGTCGGCCAGCTGGTCTGCGTAGTGGGTGTGGTTGTGGCGCAGGAACGCGGCCGCCTGGGTGGGGTTCCAGCAGATCCGTTCCTGGCCCGCGGGCCGCGGCGTCATCGCGTACCGGCAGGGGTTGTCCGCGATCAGCCGGGTGCGCACGGCGGAGCCGAGGGCGCTGGAGAGGGTGGCGCCGATCCGGTAGACGGTGGTGCGCCCCCGGCCGCGGGCGAGCTCGGCCTCCTGCCAGGCGGTGATGTGGCGCGGACGCAGGTCAACGATGGCGATGCGCCCGAAGGAGGGGATGAGATCGGCGCGGACGTAGTCGCGGTAACGGACGAACGTGGTGGGCTTGAGCGTCTCCTTCTTGGTGCGGAGCCAGTCGGTCAGGGAGGCGGCGAGGGCGAGGCCCTCGTCGCCGTACAGCCCGGTGCGCTCGCACGTCAGGGTGCGCTCCAGGGCGGCGTGGGCGGCCTTGCGGGTGGGAAAGCCGCTGCGGCAGTGCGGCTTGCGTCTGCCGTCGGCGGACGGCAGGTCGACGGCGAAGGCCCACGAGCCGTGCCGGGAACGGCCCTTGAGCTTCGGACAGGCCGCGCCGAACTGCCGGCCGTCGGGCCGGCGGCAGCCGCAGCGCCGGAAGAGACGACCGCGCTCAGGGGTGCGAGGAGCCATGATGCTCACCTCCGGTAAAGGAGTGGTGCGTTGACTCCACAGTGACGGCGTCATCCTCCGGCGTAGAAGCTGGCGGATCATGGCGTACGAGGGCGGGTGCCATCACCTCGCCATCACATGACACCCTCCGCGATCGCTGAGCAGTGACGACCCCTTGGGGTGCCGCGCCGTGATCGCGGCGGAGCGGAACAGACACGGGTGGCAGAAGCCTGGCTGTCGAGTTGGGCGGGACGCCGCCTTGGGGAGAAAACTTACTCGACCTGGCCCGATGCCTGCTGCGCCGCAGCGCAGTAGGCACACCGCCGCAAGCGTCCTTCGGTACCGGCCGCTCCCAGGGCCTGGCCCTGGGAGCGCGCGTCGACTACCGGCGCTGGCGCGGCCCCAGCAGCTCGGCAGCCCTTGTCCTGCTGGAGGCACGGCTGATGGCCACGGACGTCATCGCGGCGATTCAGACCGCGACGACCGAGCCTGAAGGAGACGCACACGAGCCGGAGACCACTTGCGAGGAGCTACAGCTGGAAGCAGTGCGCCTTGCCTACAAAGCCAGCCGACCCGACCTTGTGGAGAAGATCACCGTCAGGCTGACCAACGATAGCGCCAAGCTCCAACTGGGCGCGTACGCGGCCGAAGCCGACCCCGCCAGCAGTCGCGAGGACCGCATCGCTGCCTGGGAGGCGGCCGCTGCTGGTGCCACCGACGACGATCAGCGCGGCACCGCAGCATTTGCCCTGTCAAGCCTCGGCGTCTGGCCGGTGCCCTACCTTGACCAGGCCCCAGAACAGGGTGTCCCTCGAAGCGCTCTATCAGACACAGTGGGCCGTGGCCGAGGCGGCCCAGGGCGAGAGCGCGGCTGCCATCAGGCGTCTGCGCGCACGGGAGAACACCAGCGTCCTATCTGCGATGGGACTGGTGGAGCTGTATGAGCGCGAAGGGCAGCTGGCAGCCGAAGCCGCCGAGCGGGCAGGGCTGCGCATACGGTGGCCGCCAGCTACGTACTGCGAGCGCCTGGGAGGCGCCCGTTCTGCTGGGCCTGGTTGCGCAGTTCACGCAGGGACAGGCGCCGGCCATCGACCGTGGTGACATGCCAGAAGGCCATGCCGGTGCAGCGGCGGGTACCGCATACCACTTTTCCCGCCTCGTCTGCACTGCTGAAGGGATCGCCACTGGGCAGGGTGAGCACCCCGTCCGCGTCAACTGTCGCGGTGTAGCGGACGCCCCGGTACTCGCCCTCCAGCAGTGTGCCTGGCGCCAGCACATCCGCGCGCATCATGCGCGCGAGATCAGTGCGTAGCGCACGGCGACGAGGTGCGGGGGCGGGCTGGCGCCCATTGGGCTCCACGCTGACCCCACCATCCGGGAGTTGGTGGGCCGGGGCTTGGAAACCGAGGCGCTGCGGATCCCAGATACGGGCGCACAGGCGTTGGTAGAGCTCGCCCCGCACCTCGATGACCCGTTCCATGGTCTCATTGCCCAATTCTCGGAAGTGCCGTTGGATAACGTTGCGGGCGACGAAGGACTTCAGGGTTGGGTTGTTCTCGCGGTAACGGGGAGCGAGGATCGCGGCGAGGGCGTTTTCCCGGGCGTAGTGGTGTTTTTTCACGTCGAGGGGCTGGTCGTTGTAGCTGGCGTTGTCGGACTGGCGCAGGAGGACTAGGACGCCCAGGCGAGCTCGCCAAGCGCGGAAGGTGGCCTCGTCGGGGGCCTCGTGGGGGACGTGGCGTTCGGAGTGGTTAGCGTAGAGGTGCTCGATCTGCCAGGCGCGCTCCCGGCCCAGGTAATCGGCGCTGAGATCCGGCCTCTTCAGCTCGGTCTCCACGTACGCGGTCAGACGGGCAAGCAGGTAGCGCACCTGAGCCTTATTGTTGCCGCGCATGCCGAAGGTGACGACCGATTCAAAGGAGGAGTCCGGGAGTTCGGCTCCGAGCAACTCAGCAACGTCCTTCACCGTCGTGCAGTTGCGCAGCCCGGGAATGAGGCGGTTGATGTCGGCCTGGAAGTCCTTGGCCTGGACCGGTTCGTCGTTGAGAGCGCGTTCCACGTAGAGACGGTCGAGGAAGTTCGCGATCAGTGCCGCCTTTTCCTTGGCCGGAGTATCGGTGTCGTGGGGCTGGATGGCTGAGAGGATCAGGGCCATCTGGTTGGTCAGGCCGTTGGCTTCGTTGTAGAAGATCGCCGACAGGCCGTGTTCGGGGTAGGGGCGCTTGGTCGCCTCCAGGAAGGTCCGGTGGTGGCTGGCCAGTCGGATAAGGTCCTCGACGAACCGGAAGTAGTCGTCCGGCTGGCGCAACCCGATCCCTTCGCGGTTCTTGCGCACCCAGATGTGCAGGGCCGCGTCGATGTCCTCGCTGTCGCGGCTGTCGGCAGAGTCCTCCGGCCCGACACGGGCGTAGCGGGCCAGCAGCGCTGCTTTGAGGAAGGTACGGGGAGCGTCCATGTCGCTCCGGACACTGGTGAGTTCGGCAAGCATGTGCCGCCAGTGCTCGTTGAGTTTCTCCTCATCTCTTCGGACGTTGGACAGGAGGTAGCTCTTGATGAGGTCGACCGGGGTCAGGCGCGCTCCGCGATCGTTCATCGACTCGAAGATACGGAAGCCGCTGTCGCGGCTGGGGGCACGGATGCCGACCATCACCACCTTGGACAGCAGCCAGTCGACGAACAGGGGGCAGCGATCGGCCTCCATCAACTCATCGAGGAGGTCGGCGATCTGCCTGCTGCGGTCGTGAAGGTTGCGAACCGACAGCGAGGCACCGACCGGGACTTCGTAGGGCCGGTCACGGTAGAGGGCCTCGAGCAGCCCCTGGCGTTCCTCGATGTCGAGGCGGAACAGAGGGCGGTCGCCACGGTCGAAGTCGGTGATGACTCTGTCGAGTTTGCTAACGACCTGCCGCTGTCCCCAGCCGACGGCCGCTCGGTACAGGTGCAGGAACAGCAGATGCAGCGTGGTGAACCGCTGCTGCCCGTCCACCAGAAATCGAAGTTGGCCGGACTGCTGGACGTAGACGAACGGGCCGAGAAAGAACTCCTCCGCATCCCGCCGGTGCACACGCCCCTCCTGCACAAGCCGTTCGAAGGCCTCAAACAGATCCGCCACCAGGGTGTGTACATCCTCGGCTGACCAGGCGTACTCCCGCTGGTAGTACTCGATGTGGTACCTGGCCTGCCCGAAGAGGTCCTTCAGATCGAACGTGTCACCCCGAACAGATCCCGCCCCCACTGCCCACCCCCGCCCGCAGACTAAATGTCCGTGCTCCCGCGACTACTTACTCAGCGTAGCCACGAGGCCTTCCGGCGTGAAGACCACGAACGCGTGCCGAAGCTGCTTCGATGCGACGGGGAACTACTCCGCAGTCCATCGGCCAGTACCACTGCGATCCGACCGGCGGCATCGCTGGGCCTCTTCCAGACCGACCTCACCGCCTTGGACTCGGCACGCGACGACGCACTGAGCCGTGGTCAGCATGGTGCTTCACCTCATTATTTCAGGGGGCTCTCGACATTTCAGGGGGCTCTCGACGCGACCGGCTGCACCTCAATAGCCAAGCGGTCCGGGACCCCTGCAGGACAGGGGCCTCGCTCCCGTCGCGGGGCGCGCCGTGGGCTGGCGGGGGTGTGGGCGAGGCGGTGCTGGCGGACGGCATACCCAGTGCGCTGGACAGGGTGGCCAGGCACCGGTAGAGCGTGGTGCGGCGGCGAGCTGGCTGGTGACGAACGCGGTGATGTGCCGGTGTCTGGGCCATGGTCGTCGGCTTGAGCACCAGCGCCTTGGCCGCCAGCCGGGTGCGCAGGTAGTCGGTGACGGTCTGGTTCGGGTCGGCGTTGAATCCACCGGCCTCGCCCTCCAGGAACGTCTACAGCGCGGCCTTTGCAGCGTCGTGGCTGGTGAAGCCGCCTCTCCGGAGAGTTGTGCGGTAGTGGCGTAGAGCGGGGATGCCGACGGCGAACGTCCACGCCCCGTGGTGTCTGTCGGTGGGCAGCGTGGGCAGCATGCCTCAAGCTGGCGGCGGTGGGTGTCTCGGCAGCCGCACCGTCGGTAGACGCGGCCGCGGCCGGCGGTGGTACGCATGAGGATCGCCTCCCGGAGGCGGAGGAAGGGCCGACACCTTCAGTCTCGTGCGACCACATGCGACCACCACGCCCGTCACACTTACCGTGGTCAGCGCGTTTCCCTTGGCCGGGTGCCAAGGGCGGCGGTCTGAGGGCAGTCCGTGAATGATCTCGAGCAGCCGGTTGAGCCCGTTTCTCGTCTCCGAAGGACCACGCCGCATTGAGTAGTCGCTTCTCTCAAGACCACCAGCAGGTTCTTCGTCTGCTGGTGGTACAGGTGGCGCACACCCGTTGACCTGCGCAGATGGCGTAAGTGAGGGCCTTTCTGTAACACCATGGCCCGTGGCTGGTCCGGATCTTGCCTGAGGGAGCTACTGACAGGACCGGAGGCGGCTCTGCTGGCACCGCCTGCGCTGAACTTCCCGGGATTCCCCAGGAGTTCCCGGCCCAGTGCACTAGTTGTGCACTGGGCCGGGGGCGCGGCCTACTCCTCGTGGGTGTACCAGCGGGACTTCGCGATGCAGGGCGCAGCCGACGGGCGCGATATGTCGAGTCGCTGCGCTGCTGCGCAAGATGGAGTCTGCGATTTTCATCGAGGGCGAGCAGGTGCCTCGCGGCGAGCAGATGCGGAAGAAGCCGTACTACTCGATGGTGGTGCCGATGAGGCTTGCGGTGACGACGCGCTTGAGGTTGTTCGGCGTCGATGGAGCGGTTGCTGCGGAGGCCATGTGCGCCGCTTCCTCGTGTGCGGTGGGGACGGGTTCGTGTTGGAACACCGTAGGAGTCCGCAGGTCAGGCGCACATGTGGTGGGACAACATAGTTCGGGGCCGGAGTGTAAGCGTGGCCTCCACGTCTGCCTCTCAAATCCCGGACCAGGCGCTCGATCGGCGGCAGGACAGAAGGTGTCAGGGATGCGTGATTCGGGGTGATTTGACGTGCTGACTTGGTGCTGACTACGCAGCGTTGAACTCCGGCCTTTGGGGCTGGGTGGCAACTCGTTGGCCGTGGCGGTGTGCCTGGCCCCCCTCGCGTCACCCGTAGTCAGACCTGTGCGCCCGCTGCGGCGTCTTATGCGGCAGTGGGCGCGATCCGCGAACCCGACTGTCAGTGACCGCGCTCGATCCACGCGTCGAGATGCGGCGCCTCGGCGCCGATCGTGGTGTCGTCCCCATGTCCGGTACACACCGTGGTTTCGGGCGGCAGCGTCAGCAGACGGTCGCGGATTGAGCGGATGATCGTCGGGAAGTGCGAGTACGAACGTCCCGTGGCCCCCGGCCCGCCCTGAAACAAGGTGTCTCCGGTGAAAACCGTGGCCAGTTCCTCAGCGTAGAGACACACCGCGCCTTGAGTGTGCCCGGGGGTGTGCAGGACCGTCAGTTCCGTCCCGGCGACGGTGAGACGGCGGCCGTCCGAGAGGTAGCCGTCGGGATCCCGGTCGGGATGCGTGTGTTTCCACAACAGACGGTCGTCCAGGTGCAGGAAGATCGGCGCACCGGTGCGGTCGGCCAGTGCCGGCGCGGCGTCGATGTGGTCGTTGTGGGCGTGGGTGCACACGATGGCCGTAAGGCGACGGTCGCCGACCGCCTCGGCGATGGCGTCGGCGTCGTGGGCCGCGTCGATGACCAGTGCCTCGTGGTCGTCACCTACGATCCAGACGTTGTTCTCGACGTCCCATGTCCCGCCGTCCAGTGAGAAGGTTCCGGCGGTGACGACCCGCTCGACGCGTACGGCCCCGCTCACAGCATCACCACCGAGCGCAGGACGTCGCCGTGGTGCATCCGCTCGAAGGCTTTCTCCACTTCGTCGAGTTGGATGGTCTCGGTGACGAATGCCTCCAGGTCCAGGCGGCCCTGCAGGTGCAGGTCGATGAGCATCGGGAAGTCGCGGGAGGGCAGGCAGTCGCCGTACCAGGAGGACTTCAGGGCGCCGCCGCGTCCGAAGACGTCCAGGAGGGGGAGTTCGAGCTTCATCTCCGGGGTGGGTACGCCGACGAGGACGACGGTGCCGGCGAGGTCGCGGGCGTAGAAGGCCTGCCGGTAGGTCTCCGGGCGGCCGACTGCCTCGATGACGACGTCCGCGCCGAAGCCGCCGGTCAGCTCGCGGATCGCCTCGACGGGGTCGGTCTGCTTGGAGTTGACGGTGTGGGTGGCGCCCATGGTGCGGGCTGTGGCCAGCTTGCGGTCGTCGATGTCGACGGCGATGATCTTCGCCGCCCCGGCCAGGTTCGCCCCGGCGATCGCCGCGTCCCCGACACCGCCGCAGCCGATCACCGCGACCGTGTCGCCCCGGCCGACGTTCCCGGTGTTGATCGCGGCACCGATCCCGGCCATCACGCCGCAGCCCAGCAGTCCGGCGACCTGCGGGGCGACCGACGGGTCGACCTTGGTGCACTGCCCGGCCGCGACCAGCGTCTTCTCCGCGAAGGCGCCGATACCGAGTGCCGGGGAGAGTTCCTGGCCGGTCGAGGCCAGGGCCATCTTCTGCGTGGCGTTGTGCGTGTTGAAGCAGTACCAGGGCCAGCCGCGCAGACAGGCCCGGCAATTCCCGCACACTGCCCGCCAGTTCAGGATGACGAAGTCCCCGGGCTCGACGTCGGTGACCCCCTCGCCGACCGACTCCACCACGCCCGCCGCCTCGTGGCCCAGCAGGAACGGGAAGTCGTCGCTGATGCCGCCCTGTTTGTAGTGCAGATCGGTGTGACACACCCCGCATGCCTGCACCTGTACCACGGCCTCGCCCGGGCCCGGATCGGGCACCATGATCGTCTCCACCCGCACCGGTTCGTCCTTGCCCGCTGCGATCACGCCGCGTACTTCTTGCGCCATGGGTCAACTGCCTTTCTGGGATTCCGAGTAGTCGTGGAAGCCGCGCCCCGACTTCCGGCCGAGCAGTCCGGCCTCCACCATGCGCAACAGCAGCGGAGGTGCGGCGTGCAAGGGCTCCTTGAAGTCGGCGTACATGGCATCGGCGATCGCCGCGAGGGTGTCCAGGCCGATCAGGTCGGCCAGGCTCAGCGGGCCCAGGGGGTGGGCGCAGCCGAGGACCATGCCCGTGTCGATGTCCTCCGCGGAGGCGAAGCCGGACTCCAGCATCCGGATCGCGGAGAGCAAGTACGGCACCAGCAGGGCGTTCACCACGAAGCCCGCCCGGTCCTGGGAGCGGATCACCTGCTTGCCGAGCGTGCCGGTTACGAACCCCTCTGCTCGGGCCTGGGTTTGAGGGCTCGTCAGCAGGGACGGCACGATCTCCACGAGGCCGAGGACCGGGACCGGATTGAAGAAGTGCACCCCGATCACCTGGTGCGGGCGCGTGGTGGCCATGCCCAGTTTCATGATGGGCAGCGAGGAGGTGTTCGACGCGAGCAGCGCGTCCTCGCGTACGACGATGCGGTCGAGGGCGGCGAACAGGTCGAGCTTCACTGCCTCGTCCTCGGTCGCCGCCTCCACCACCAGGTCCCGGTCGGACAGGTCCACGAGGTCGGAGGTGACCCGCACCCTGTCCAGCGCGGCGTCGCGCTCCTCACCGGTGAGCTTGCCGCGCCGTACGCCCCGGTCGAGCGAGGCGGCGATCCGGGACCGACCGGCCTTGGCCGCCTCCTCGTTCACCTCGTGCACCACGACGTCCAAGCCGGCCCGGGCGCAGACCTCGGCGATGCCCGCGCCCATCAGTCCGCAGCCGACAACGCCGACCCGGCGCACGTCCGCGCCCGGCCCACCGCTCACCGGAAGGCCGCCTGCCCCGTCAGCGCCTGGCCGATCATCAACGTGTGCATCTCGGCGGTGCCCTCGTAGGTGAGGATCGACTCGAGGTTGTTGGCGTGCCGGATGACCGGGTACTCCAGCGAGATGCCGTTCGCGCCCATGATGGTGCGGGCCGTACGGCAGATCTCCAGCGCGCTGCGGGTGTTGTTGAGCTTGCCGAAGCTGACCTGCTCGGGGCGCAGCCCGCGGTCGTCCTTGGCGCGGCCGAGGTGGAAGGCGAGCAGCGTGCCCTTGGCCAGCTCGATGGCCATGTCGGTCAGCTTGGCCTGCGTCAGCTGGAAGCCGCTGATCGGGCGGCCGAACTGCACTCGGTCGCCCGCGTAGGCGAGTGCCGCTCGGAACGACGAGCGGGCGGCGCCCATGGCGCCCCAGGCGATGCCGTACCGGGCCTCGTTGAGGCAGGACAGCGGGCCCTTCAGCCCCCGTACCTCCGGTAGCACGGCACTCCCGGGCAGCCGTACGGAGTCCAGGACCAGCTCGCTCGTCACCGACGCCCGCAGCGACATCTTGTGCTTGATCGCGGGGGCCGAGAAGCCAGGGGTGTCGGTGGGCACGACGAAACCGCGGACGCCGTCGTCGGTGCGGGCCCAGACCACCGCGACGTCGGCGACCGACCCGTTGGTGATCCACATCTTGCGTCCGTCGAGTATCCAGTCGTCGCCGTCGCGGCGGGCGGCGGTGCGCATGCTGCCGGGGTCGGAGCCGGAGTCGGGCTCAGTGAGGCCGAAGCAGCCGATGGCGGTGCCGGCGGCGAGCCGGGGCAGCCACTCCTCCTTGTGCTCCTCGGACCCGAACGCCCAGATCGCGTACATGGCGAGCGAACCCTGGACCGAGACGAGGGAACGCAGACCGGAGTCGGTCGCCTCCAGTTCGAGACAGGCGAGTCCGTAGTCGACAGCGCTCATCCCGGCGCAGCCGTAGCCCTCGAGATGCATGCCCAGCAGGCCCAGTTCGCCGAGTTCCTTGGTGAGCTCACGGATGTCCTCGACCGCCCCCTGCTCGAACCACTCGGCGATGTGCGGTTCTACACGGCGGTCGCAGAAGGTGCGGACGGCGTCGCGCACGGCGCGCTCGTCCGGGGTCAGCAGGCTGTCGATCTCCAGAAGGTCGAGGGGGTCGGCCGGTCGGCCGGAGTTCTGCGCGTGCATCGGGGCTCCAAAGCGAAGAGAAGCGAGGAGAGATGAGACGAGAGGAGAGCAGAGGTGAAGGGAGATGGGGGTGGGGCCGCCGGTCCTGAGGGGGAGTTGGCCGACGGCCCCGGCCATGGGGATCAGGACGTCGCCGTTGGGCTGATGATGAAGTTGCTGAAGCCGCCGTTGCGCTCCGCGATGCCGCTGATGGCCTCGTTGACCTGATCCAGCGGGATGACCTGGTGCTCCAGCGGGCTCAGGTCGAGCAAGCCCGCCTCCACCATGTCGGCCATGGTCTGGCCCTCGCCGGAGGTGAACCAGGCCGATCCGATGAGCCGCAGCTGCTGGTCCATCATGCGGTGGATGTCGATCGGCAGGTCACCGGCGACGGCGCCGATGTTCACCGCGATGCCGCCGCGCGCCATGGCCCGCATGCCGGCCAGGAACGTCTCGTGCGGGGCGCCCGGGCCGAGGGCGTCGATGTAGATGTCGACGCCGTAGTTGTCGGTCTCCTGGTGGATCCAGTCGTCCAGCGGGCCGTCGTTGAGGGAGTGCAGGCGCAGTCGGCCGCCGCCCAGTTTGTCGACCTGGTCGAGCAGGCCCTGGTCGCGGCCGGTGCCGTACACCTCGGTCAGGCCCATGGCGGGCGCGAGCAGGGCGGCGCCGATGCCGAGGGTGCCGCTGATGCCGTTGACCAGGATCGACTTGCCCGGACCGGCGCCGGCCTTGCGGAGGGCGGAGTACATGGTGCCGAGGTAGCCGAAGCGGGCGGCGGCGTTGAAGGACAGGTTGTCGGGGAGCTTCACCAGGGAGTAGGCCGGGGCGACCATGTACTCGGCGAGGCCGCCCTGGTAGCGGTCGAGGAGGTCGATCGCGGTGGGGGAGAAACCGAAGTACCCGGCGAAGGCGTAACTGGCGCAGTTGATCGAGTCGTTGTTGCGGCAGGACCGACAGGACCCGCAGCTGCGGCCCGGGTTGACGTACACCCGGTCGCCGACCTTCCAGCCCTGGACTCCCTCGCCGACCGCCTCGACCACACCGGCCGGGTCGAGCCCGAAGATCGCCGGGAGCGTGGGCAGGGGGCTGTGCGGGAACCACGTGGTCCACATGCTCAGGATGTTGGCGAGGTTCGGGACGATGTTGACGGCGTGCACGGCCACCCGGACGTCGCCGGGACCCGGCTCGGGAACGGGGAGTTCCTCGATCAGCATGGGCTCGCCGACTTGGTGCATCCGCGCGGCTTGCATGGTCGCACTCATGGCCACTCCTTCGTGGTGTGGAGATGTCGCCGGTGGAGCCGGCCCCCATCTCATGGTTCGGGGATATGGATGTGGGGGGCGGGATGTGCGTGGGGGTCTCTGGGGTGTGGAGCTCTGGGAGATGCGGTTCTGCGGTGTTGATGTCGGCCGTCGAACCGCACCACCGGTGCCGTCTGTACGGCGTCGCCGCCGTCGTCGTCGTACGGCGTGATCGGTCGCCTGGCGGTCCGGTCGACCGCCCCTACGGCGTGCGTGATCTCAGTCGTCCAGCAGCGTCGTCAGCCGCTGCCGCTGGAGTTTCCCGGTCGCCCCTCGGGGCAGTGCCGGGACGACGCAGAGGCGGCGGGGCCACTTGTGGCGGGCCAGCCGTCCGTCGAGGTGTGCGCGGACGTCGTCGAGCGTCGGTTCGCCTGAGTCGGAGACGAGGAACGCGGTCACGACCTCGCCCCACACCTCGTCCGGCGCCCCGGACACCGCGACCTCGACCACGCCCGGAAGGTCGACCAGCGCGTTCTCGACCTCGGCGGGGTCGACGTTCTCGCCGCCGGTGATGATCGTGTCCTTGACCCGGCCGACGACCTCCAGCCGGCCCTCAACGTCGACCCGTCCCCGGTCGCCGCTGTGGAACCAGCCCTCGGCGTCCGTGGCGGGCCGCAGCCCGGTCGCCGTCCAGTAGTACGAGGCGACCGACGGCCCGCGCACCCAGATCTCACCGGCGACACCCGCCGGGGCGGGCGCCCCCGCCCCGTCCACGACCAGCAGCTCGACATGGGGCACGGCACGCCCCGCGACGGCGGCGGCCGTGTCGGGCGGCGAGTACGTCACCCCGGCACAGGTCTCCGTCAGCCCGTAGGAGTCGGCGACCCCGATGCCGCGCTCGTGGAGCTGGGCCCGGGTCGCCGTCTGGGCCGGTGCCCCGCCGGACAGGATCCACCGCAGCGTGTCCAGGTCACCGCAGGTGAAGCGGGGGTGCCGGGTCAGCAGCGCGGCCATGGCGGGCACCGCGAACGCGCAGGTCACCCGGTGGCCGCGGACCAGGTCGGTGAACAGGTCCGGGTCGAACCTGGGCGCCAGCACCACCGTTCCGCGCCGTGCCCAGGTGTACTGCGGAAGCCCGCCCAGTACGGCCACGTGCGCCAGCGGGGTGGAGACGAGGGCGACGTCGTCCTCGCCGACCGGCAGCAGGGACAGGCCGTTGACCATGCTCCAGCGCAGGTTGTCGTGCGTGAGCGCGACCCCTTTGGGGCGGCCGGAGGTCCCGGACGTGAACGCGATGATCGCGACATCGGACCCGGCGGGCGGCTCGGGATCGGCGGCCGGCGCCGGCGCCTCGTCGCCGGGGTGCAGCTCGTCCCACGTCAGCCGGAAGCACGTACCACCGCCATCGCCCGGACCCGCGCTCAGGAACCGCTCGTCACCGACCACCGCACGCGGCGCGGTCTCCTCGCGGAACACCGCCAGCTCGCCGCCGGTCACCTGAGGGTGGACCGGTACGAGGACCGCGCCCATCCGCGTCACGGCGAACAGCGTGATCAGGGCCTCGGGCCGGGCCGTCCCCTGCATCACCACGCGGTCGCCCCTGCGCACCCCGAACTTGTCGAGCCGGGCGACCGTGCGCCGCACGGCCAGATCCAGCTCGGCATAGGTCCAGGACCCGTCCGCGAAGATCAGGGCGGTGCGCGAGCCGGCCTCGGCCGCGCTCGTCACGAGGTGGGCGCCGAACCACACATCGGTGGAGTCTCCGGTCATGCGCGCACCTCCTTCGTGCGTCGGGCGCGGGCGAGGGCGCCGAGGGTGGACCCCGCGAGGTCGGCGGGGGAGACGGGCGGGTCCTGCTGGAGCAGCCGACGGGCCGCCAGGTGCTCGGCGGGCCAGTTCAGTGTCTCCACGGCCACCAGCCGCTCGTCGCGGAAGGCGTACGCGGCCAGCCGTTCCGGGGTGTCACTGTCACCGGGCACCACCCGCACCTCGTCGGTGCTCGCTCGCAACCCCGCGATCTGGAGCTTCACCGGACCCTGGTCGCTCCAGAACCACGGCAGACTCTTGTACGGCCCGGCGGCGCCCCCGGCGATACGGCGGCCGACGAGCGCCCCCTGGTCGATGGCGTTCTGCACGGACTCCAGCCGGATGAGCCCGTCCGCGTGCGGATGCGGATGCCGGGCGCAGTCGCCCACGGCAAAGACCCGGGGATCGGAAACCGAGCGCAACTGCTCGTCCACGATCACCCCGTCGTCCACCGCCAGACCCGCCTCGCGGGCCAGTTCGTCCCTGGGCGTGGCCCCGATGCCGTAGACCACGAGGTCGGCGGGGAGCGGACCCTGGCCGGTGACGACCCGGTGGACCTGCCCGTCCTTGCCCGCGATCTGCTCGACGGCCGTTCCGGTGCGGATCCGGACGCCGTCGCGCTCGTGCCGCTCCCGCAGATGCTCCTCGAGTTGAGGTGAGACGGCCCGGCTGAGCAGCCGGTCGGCCAGTTCGACCACCGTCACGCGTGCTCCGCCTGCCTGGGCGACCTGGGCCAGTTCCAGTCCTATGAACCCGCCGCCCACGACCACGACGTCACGGGCCGTCGTCAGGGCTCGGCCGATCGTGAGGGCGTCGTCGAGGGAGCGCAGCGCGTGGACGCCCGCCAGCTCGGCGCCGGGGACGGGCAGCGGACGGTTGCGCGCGCCGGTCGCCAGGACGAGGTGCTCGTACGGGACGCGCTCGCCCGAGCCGGTGGTCACCGCGCAGGCGGCCGTGTCGAGGGCGGCGACGTACTCGCCGAGCCGCAGATCGATGTCCCGCTCGCGGTAGAAGGACTCCGGCACCAGGTCGACGCCCGGGCCCTCCGGTTCGGTGTGGGCCTTCTTGGACAGCGGGGGCCGCTGGTACGGCAGCCGGGGCTCGTCGGCGAAGACGGTGACCGGGCCCTCGTACCCGGCGCCGCGCAGGGCCTGGACGACGCTGAACCCGGCCTGTCCGCCCCCGACGACGACCACGCCCGCGTTGGTGCCGCTCATACCTGCTCCTCGGGGATGTGGACGACCAGCCCGTCGAGCGCGTCGGAGACCTGGACCTGGCAGCTGAGCCGGCTGGTGGGCCGGCGTTCGGCGGCGGTGAAGTCCAGCATCTCGTCCTCGACGTCGTTCGGCGGCCCGGCCAGTTCGCTGTGCCGGTCGTCGACGTAGACGTGGCAGGTGGCGCAGGAGGCGTTTCCTCCGCACTCCGCGACGATGCCGTCGACGCCGTTCGACACGGCCGCCTGCATGAGCACCGTCCCGGAATCGGCGGTGACCTTGCGTTGGGTGCCGTCGGGCAACTCGAAGATGACGATGGGCATGAAGTCCTCCCGATGGGGACGGCTCTAGTGGCTCAGCAGGGCTCACAGGGCCCGGCGGGGCTCAGGCTTGCCAGGTGACGTTCAGCGAGGTGAGTCCCCGGAACACCCAGCCCTCCAGGCGGCCCGCGGCGGAGCCGCTGTCGGATGCTGTCGCGCCCTCGACGAGACGGAGTCTCTTGAGGCGGCCGAAGACCAGGGGCCAGGCGAGCGCGCTGACCTCGTGGCGTGCGACCCACGCGCCCATGCAGAAGTGCGGACCGCCGCCGAAGGCGAGATGCGGCCGGTGCGGCCGGTCGATGTCGAACTCGTCGGCTCGTTCGAAGACCGACTCGTCCCGGTTCCCCGAGGCGATGACGAGGGCCACGCGGCTCCCGGCGGGGAGCGCGACGCCCGCGATCTCGTAGTCCTGGGTGAGCTGGCGTGGATACATGCCGATCGGCGAGATCCAGCGCGCGGTCTCCTCGAAGACCCGCTTCCACAGGCCTGGATCGGCCATGACCCGGTCCCGTACGTCCGGGCGTTGGAGCAGTGCCTGGGCGCCGACCCCGAAGACGTCGCGCGGTTCGTTGACGCCGCCGCCGATGATGACCTTGATGTTGTTCTGGATCTCGGTCAGCTCCACGGGATCGGCCGCGTGGACCATGGAGGAGATCACCGAGCCGTCGGGTTCGCGGCGGGCGGCATCGGCCATCTCGGCCACCGCGTCCTCGATGGCCCGGGTGGCCTGCTCGGCACGCAGCCAGATGTCGGGGTCGTCGGCGTAGTTGCCGTTCGCCGCCATCATCGCCCGCGACCAGTCGGAGATGTCGTCGGCGCCGGCGTTGCGCAGCCCCAGGACCACGGCCAGGTTGGCCGCCGCGAGTGGCTCGGCGAAGTCGCCGATCAGGTCGCCCTCGCCGCGCCCGGCGATCCGGTCGAGCAGCTCGTGCGCGTTGCGTTCGAAGGTCCCGGCCCACAGGTCGCGGACCTGGCGGGGGCGGGTCGGCGGCTCGGCCGCGGCCCGCAGCCGCCGGTGCTCCGGGTCGTCCTCACGGAGCAGATTGGGGCCGACGGTGCGCAGCAGCAGCGAGCCCTCCTCGCGCGAGCTGAACACCTCCGGCAGCTTCTCCGCGTGGACGATGTCCTCGTACCGGGTCAGCAGATGCCGTCCGACCGACGGCACCCACGCCAGCGGTGCGGTGCGGCGCAGCTCCGCGTAGGCCGGGTACGGGTCGTCGCGCAGCTCAGCGAGATCGAGCTCGACGACGGGCGCACCCGGGGCAGCGGCCATCAGGGCGCTCATGCGGTGCCGCCGGCGCCCATCAGGACGAAGAAGACCGTGGCGGGCTCGGTGCCGGGGTTGCGCCAGGCGTGCCGGGTGGCGTTCTGCACGATGAGGTCGCCGGGCCCCAGCGTGGCGACCTCGCCGCCGTCGAGGTCGAGGACGATCTCGCCGCTCAGGACGACGCCGTAGTCCACGGTGGGCGTGGTGTGCATGCCCGGGTTGTCGGGCTCGAACAGCTCCGCCAGACCCGGGGTGGCCTCCAGCTGCTCGCCGGCGGCGGCCGCCGGGTCCCAGGCCGGGTCGGCGTAGACACTGACCGGCGGGAAGGTGACGGTCAGGGCTATCGTCTCGCCGGGGGCGGGCACGAACGACTTCAGGGACTCCGTCGGGTCGGCCGACGGAACGGCGGGCGCCGCCGTGTTCCACACCACGGACCGGGCGAAGCCGGGGGTGTGGGTGTACTGACGGGTGCGCGGCGGCTCGCCGTCACTGATGATCACGGGCTTGCCGCTCGGGCTGACACCGGTGACGACACGACGGACCATGATTCTCTCCCTTGAGAAACCGACGGGGGGGCGTCAGGTGAAGGTGGCTGAACGCTAAAGCGCTTAGGAGATATTCGATAGAGGTGTGACAGTCAAAGTTCTGACGAGTTTGAAAGGTGGCGTCACCACGGGCACCGGGCAGTCGTCCGAGGGGCCGGGCGCGGTCGTTCAGTCTGCGGCCGGGGTCTCCTGATTGACCAGGGTTCGCAGCAGGTGAACCAGCTCACCGAGCTGGTCGTCGCGCAGGACGGCCGTCCACGCCCGCTCGCGCAGGGTCTGGGCCTCGATGGCCTTCCGCAGCGTCTCGCGTCCCTCTTCGGTGAGCTCGACGATCAGCTGGCGGCGGTCGGTCTCCACGCGCTTGCGCGTGACCAGTCCGCGGTTCTCCAGGGTCGTCAGCGCGCTGGAGATGCTGGCGCGCGTGGACCCGGAGACCCGGCCGATGTCCTGCTGGGCGAGCCCGTCGTAGGCCCACAGCGCGTTCAGGATGCGGAAGCCCGCCCAGGTCAGACCGAGCGGCCGGTGGACGTGCTTCTCGAAGTCCTTGGTCAGCCGGGCCTCGAGGCGGGTGAGGTCGGTGACCATCTCGATCGCGTCGAGGTCCCGGGGGTCGGTCGTGCCCAGCTCGCGATGGTGGTGGCGCAGCAGCTCCGAGAACTCCCGGGTCCGGCGCAGCCTCGCGGTTTCCGCTTCTCCTGCGGTCTCTGTCACGATCTTCCGCCCTCTCTGGTCCGACCGGACCGCAGTCAGCCGCCGATGACCGGGTTGACCATAGTGCCGACGCCCGTGACCTCGGTCCGCAGGACCCTACCCTCGGTCAGGTAGAGCCGCGGCGTGCGGCGGACACCGCAGCCTGCGGGGGTGCCGGTGAAGATCAGGTCGCCGGGCTCGAACGTGACCCGCTTCGACAGCCAGGCGATCAGCTCGGGCACGCTGAAGATGAGGTCCGAGGTGCGGCCCCGCTGCACCTCCAGGTCGTCGACCCACCCGGCCACCTCGATGTCGTCCGGGTCCTCGAACTCGTCGACGGTCACCAGGTACGGGCCGATCGGGCTGAAGGTGTCGTAGGACTTCGGCAGCGTGAACTGGTTGATCGGCTTGCGCCACTGCTCCTTGCGGTCGCTGATGTCCTGGCCGGCGGTGACCCCCGCGACGTACGACCAGGCGTCGGCCTCGGGGATGTTCTTGCCGGTCCGCCCCATGACCACCACGAGCTCGGCCTCGTAGTCGACCTTGTCGTACTGCGGCTCCACCACGATGGAGTCGTACGGACCGACCACGGAGGAGGCGAACTTGGCGAACACCGACGGCTCGTCCGGGACGGGCAGGTTGGACTCCTCGGCGTGCGCGCGGTAGTTCAGGGCCACGCCGATCGCCTTGTAGGGCTTGGCGACCCGGCCCAGGACAGGCTGCTCGAACGGCTTCCAGTCCGCCTCTTCGGCCCGCTCGGCGAGGGCGCGCAGCTCGTCGTGGAGCGAGAGATCGGAGAGCACCTCCAGACGCGGCTCGATCGCTCCCTTGCTGGCGTCCGCGATGTCGAGGGCGAGGTCGTCGCGGACGACGACCGGGCGGCCGGCGAGGTTGGCGAGCTTCATGCGGCTTCTTCCTTCTTCTCGGTCGGTTCGGGGAGGGGCAGTGCGAGGTCGCCCTCGACCTGGACCCCGAGGGTGTTGATGACGGTGGCGATGGTCAGGTATTGGCCGACGGTGTAGAGGACGTCGATGACCTGCTCGGTGCTCAGGTGGGCCGTCAGCCGGTCCCACAGCTCGTCGTCGACGCCCTGGCGGTCCAGGAGCGAGTCGGTGGCGGTGAGCAGCACCCGGTCCAGCTCGTCCAGTCCGTCCCAGTCGCCGGTCGCGGCGGCCAGGATCGTGTCGTCGGCGAGCCCGGCGCGGCGGGCGATCCGGACGTGCTGGTCCCACTCGTACGCGGCCCGCGCCCGGGCGGCGATCCGCAGGATCATCAGCTCCCGGGACGACAGCGGCAGGGTGTTCTTCCCCAGTACGTGGTTGCCGAAGACGATGAAGCGGCGCAGCGCCTCCTCGTGGTGGGCCAGCGTCGCCCAGATCGTGTAGATCCGCCCGTCCTGATCGCGGTACGGCGCCAGCGACGTCAGTGTCTTCTCGTGCAGCTCGCCCTCGTCGACGGGCTGCAGGCGGGCCTTCTCGGGCACTTCTCCCGACATCGGAGACCTCCTCGGCTCGATGACGTCAACGTATTCGTAAGGCTCTTGACCGTCAAGGGTCTAACAAATATTGTCCTCGTCATGACGATCCAGAGCCTTGGGTATGTGGGCATCGGCGCGCCCGACCCGGATGCATGGGCGGAGTACGCCCGGACAGTGATAGGTCTCGCGGTCGAGCCGGGGGCTGCGGCCGACAGCGGCTCCGCCGGGGGCGGTGACTTCGCGCGCCACCGCCTGCGTATGGACCAGCACCCGTTCCGCATGTGGCTGACCGAGGCGGAGACCGGCGGTGTGACGGTCATCGGCTGGGAGGTCCGCGACCCGGCCGCGATCGACGAGATGACCGTGCGGCTCAAGGAGGCCGGCGTCGACGTCACCGCCGGCACGGACGAGGAGTGCCGGGACCGCCAGGTGGCCCGCATGGTGCATTTCACCGGCCCGCTCGGCATCCGCACCGAGCTGTTCTGCGGCCGGCGCCTCGCCCCCAGCCAGTTCGTCTCACCGCTGGGCGTCGACTTCGTGACCGGGGAACAGGGGCTCGGGCACGTGGTGATGAAGACGCCGCACGTTCAGGAGGCGGTGGACTTCTACTGCGAGATCCTGGGCTTCCGGCTCAGCGACACCGCCGACTACCCCTGGGGCACCTTCTACTTCCTGGGCTGCAACCCCCGGCACCACAGCATCGCCTTCATCCGCTCGTACAAGAACGAGGGCACCCACCACATCCTGTGCGAGGTGACCAGCCCGGAGGAGGTCGGCCGCGCCCTGGACCGGACCCGCGAGCACGACGTCGAGCTCATGGCGACGCTCGGCAAGCACGCCAACGACGGGATGTTCTCCTTCTACATGACGTCGCCCGCCGGCTTCGGCATCGAGATCGGCGCGGGCGGTGTGCAGGTCGACGAGAGCACCTGGGTCAGCCGCACCTACACCGCCGACATCTGGGGCCACCATCCCGTGGCCTAACGGCGTTCAGCTGCCCTGATTCGACGAGTCCCTGAACCGGCCCTCAGACGAAAGCGGTTGTCAGCCCATGCTCCAGAGCTACTTGCAGGACACCTGGGTCACTCCCACGGCCACCTCCGAATCGGCGGCCGACGTACACGACGCGGTCACCGGGGACCTGGTCTGCCACGTCTCCTCCCAAGGCCTCGACATCGCGGGGGCGTTCGACCACGCACGCCGCGTCGGCGGCCCGGCCCTGCGGGCCCTGACCTTCCACCAGCGAGCCGACCTCCTGGACGCGGTCGCTGCTGCCGTCCGCGCCCGCCGCGAGGAGCTCTACGCCCTGTCGGCCCGCGCCGGAGCCACGCTGCCGGACGCCCGGTACGACGTCGACGGCGGTATCCGTGTCCTGCGCGACTACTCCGCGCGAGCACGCGCCGAACTGCCGGACGCGCCGATCCTGGTCGAGGGACCCGCCGAACGCCTGGCCCGGGGCGAGGACTTCCTGGGTGTCCACATCTGCACCCCCTCACCGGGCCTGATGCTTCAGGTGAACGCCTTCAACTTCCCCGTCTGGGCCCCGCTGGAGAAGCTGGCGCAGTCGGTGCTGGCCGGTATGCCCACGGCGGTCAAGCCCGCCACCCCCACCGCGTACCTCACCGCACAGCTCGTCCGGATCATCACGGATGCCGACGTCCTTCCGCCTGGAGCCCTGCAACTGGTCGTGGGCTCGGTACGGTCGGCGCTCGACCTGCTGGGCGAACAGGACGTGCTCTCTTTCACCGGCTCGGCCGCCACCGCCGAGGCCCTTCGCACGCACCCGAACCTGATCACCCGTTCCGTCCGGTTCAACGCGGAGGCCGACTCCGTCAACGCCATCGTCCTCGCTCCGGACGTCACGCCCGGCTCACCGCTCTTCGAGGCGTTCGTGCGGGAGGTCGTGACCGAGATGACGGTCAAGGCGGGCCAGAAGTGCACCGCGATCCGCCGGGTCCTGGTGCCCCGCCGGCACGAACTCGCCGCCCTGGACGCGATTTCGGCCGAGCTGGCCGGGGTGACCATCGGCAATCCCACCTCGGACGGCGTGCGGATGGGAGCGGTCGTCAGCCTCGCGCAACGCGACGACGTACGCCGGGCCGTCCGCAAGATCGCCGAGTCCGGCCGCTTCGTCCACGGCGACCCCGACAAGGTCCGGGTGGTCGACGCCGACCCGGACCGCGGAGCCTTCCTGGGCACGCTCCTGATCTCCGCGGACCCTGATGCCCCGGCACCTCACGAGGTCGAGCCGTTCGGACCGGCCGCGACCGTGCTGGCGTACCGCGACACGGCTCACGCCACGGACCTGGTGGTGCGCGGTCGGGGCAGCCTCGCCGCCTCGGTGGTCAGCGACGACCTCTCCTGGACGACCGCCTTCCTTCAGGACGTGGCCCCCTGGCACGGACGGCTCCACCTGCTGGACTCGACGAACATGGCGCAGACAACCGGGCACGGATCACCACTGCCCGCCCTGAGACACGGCGGACCCGGTCGCGCCGGCGGAGGATCGGAGATGGCGGGCACCCGCGGCGTCGTCGACCTGATGCAGCGAACGGCACTCCAGGCCTCTCCACGGCTGCTCAACACCCTGCACGCCGCGCCGCCCTCCCCGCCGGTCGAATCCCTGTGATCGCCGCGGTCGGCTCCCGCAGGCGTCGCTCTTCGAGCACCTGCGGCACTGCGCTCATTCCGTACGACAGGCTGCGCCTGACCGCAGCCGCCGGGGGAATCAAACAGGGCGAGGCTGGTTTGCGCGTATCTCGCACCGACGCTGCGCCTCGACCGCACTCGGCGACGCTGCGGGCGCGTTCACACGATGGCCCACGGGTGACTCCGACCGGCCAAACGCCGGTGCGCTTCGGGCCCGTGCCATCGCGCAGGCTGGAGGGGGGAACGCGGCCCCCGACAAGCCGACACTCAGTTCAACACCCTGCCAGAGCTGGTTTCGATCCGGAAAGGTCCGCACGTGACCGACGTAGTTGACGCTGATGTAGTGATCGTGGGCCTTGGCCCTGTCGGCGCCACGGCCGCGAACCTGGCTCACGACCTTGGTCTCCGGGTCGAGGCATTCGATCGAGCCGCACACATCGAAACCCGGCCCCGTGCCATTGGATTCGATCAGGAAGCCATGCGTGTCTTCGCCAACTTCGGCCTGGCCGACGCGATAGCGGATCACGTCATGCCCTACCGGCCGTCCGAATATCACAACGGCAGCGGGCAGGTCATCAAGCGCATCGGCACCGCACCACCACCTCACCCCCTCGGATGGGCACCCAACTACGTCTTCCTCCAGCCACAACTGGAAGGCGCGCTGCGCCAGCGCCTCGAGCAGGCGGACAACGTTGAGGTGCATCTCGGCACGGAGGTGATGGACGTGCAACTCGCCGACGACAGCGCCACCGTGGAGGCGGTCGACGCAACTGGGCGTCGGCGCACGCTGCGCGCGCGGTATGTGCTGGCCTGCGACGGCGGCAGCAGTCCGTTGCGAAGGCGGTTGGGCCTGAGCATGGACGACTTGGAGTTCGACCAGCCGTGGCTGGTTGTGGACCTGTTGCTGCGCCCCGGCGCGGGAGCACAGCTGCCACGGACGAACGTCCAGTACTGCGAGACAGCGCGTCCGAGCACGTTCATCGTGGGCCCGGGGAACCACCGGCGGTGGGAATTCATGATCAACCCCGATGAACGTCCCGAGGACGTGTCGCACCCGGACTTCATTCGCACTCTGCTGTCGCGATGGCTGGCTCCCGGGGACTATGACCTGTGGCGAGCGGCCACCTACCGCTTCCATGCCCTGGTCCTCAAACAGTGGCGCACGCAGGGCTTGTTCTTCCTGGGCGATGCCGCACACATGACACCACCGTTCCTGGCGCAGGGCATGTGCCAAGGGATCCGCGACGCGTCCAACCTGATGTGGAAGCTGGCCCTTCACTTGCGTGGCGACACCTCCGAGGGTCTCTTGGACACGTATCAGCGCGAGCGCACCTCGCACGTACGACACGTGACACTCGTCGCCAAGGAGTTCGGCCACGTGATCTGCGAGCGCGACGAGGCCACCGCCGCCAAGCGCGACGCAGACCTGCTGGCAGAACTGAAGGCCACGCCGGAAGGAACCATCCGCCAGTCCCTGATCCCCGGACTGTTGGCAGGCTTCCTCGCACCGGAACGTTTCCCCGCGCGTGGAGACATCCTCCCGCAACCGACAGTGACCGACAGCCGGGGCAGGACCGGGCTGCTCGACGAGTTCACCGGGAGCACCTTCCGGCTGGTGATCCGGCACGGCACGGACGCAGCCGCAGCCGAGTCGGCCGTGCGCGCGCACCGGGCGGAAGGTGGATTTCCGATCCGCGTCGTCCGTATGGTCGCCGAGACGCCGGTCGGCCAGGACGAATACCGCGAGGCAGAGCACCTCCTGGACGAGTGGATGCGTCGACACTCGTGCGAAGCGGTGCTCGCTCGTCCTGACCACTACGTGTTCGGCGGTGTTCATTCAACAAGCGACACCGGCCTCCTGCTCGCAGCTGCTCGCGAGCAGCTGCACGGCACCGGTCTGTCACTGTTGTCCTGACATCGATCGATTGCGCGGTTCCCCGTCCGTGCCGGACCCACAGAGCGAGGTCGGCATCTTCCCCGACCGTGCTGCCGTGATCCGGCTGGTCGGCGCGGTGCTGGCCGAGCAGAACGACGCATGGACCGAGGCGCGCCGCTACACGGGACTCGACCCGCTGGCCAAGGCCGAGTGGCCGTCGATACACCACCTCGGCGGACGTGACCGTGATCTCGATCAAGGGATACGGAACTGATACCCCCTGGCGCATATCCCACGGTCGGTTCTTGAGGCGACTCCAGGACGGTTCGAAGCTGGCGATCGGCTGTCAGGTAGACACAGGCAGGAGGCCGAGGAGCTCGTCCAGCCCGTCAATGGTGAGATGCGGGCTCTGCTCCGGCGGCAGCGAGGTGTAGCGGTCCGCCGGGTGGATGCCGGTGGCCACCGCGATGGCGAGGGCGTCGGCGCGACGGGCCATCGCCATCTTGAAGCTTCCCCTTGATCGTGGACACCTGGAGACTGGGACATGAGGTTCCAGAGGAAGTAGCACCAGGTGGGAAGCAAGTACACGAAGCGGTACACCGAGGAGTTCAAGCGGGACGCCATCGCGCTCGTCGACTCCTCGGGGAAGACGGTGACCGCGGTCGCCCGGGAACTCGGGATCAGCTCGGAGTCCCTGCGCGGGTGGTACCGCCAGGCCAGGGCGGACCGGGACGAGAGCCCGAGCGGCGAGCTGACCAGCGCCGAACGCGAGGAACTGCGGCGGCTGCGCAAGGAGAACCGCGAACAGCAGCAGACCATCGAGATCCTGAAAAAAGCGACCGCCTTCTTCGTGAAGGAGAACGACCGGTGAGTGCGTTGTACCGGTTCATCCATGCGGAGAAGGCGAACTATCCGATCACGCTGCTGTGCCGGGTGCTGCACGTGGCCCGCTCCTCCTATTACGCCTGGTGCGAGAGCGAGGCCGCCCGCCGCACCCGCCAGGCGGCCGACGATCTGCTCGCGCACGAGATCACCGTGCTGCACCTGGCCTCCCGAAAGACCTGCGGCGTCCCGCGTATCCACGCCGAACTGCGTCGCCTGGGGCGGCGGGTGAACCGCAAGCGCGTCGCCCGCCTGATGCGCGAGCACGAGATCCGCGGCGCCAGCCGACGCAAGAGGTGTTCGCTGACCCGGCCGGACACGAAGGCGAAGCCGGCCCCGGACCTGATCGGACGGGACTTCCCTGCCGAGCGTCCCGGAATAAGGCTGGTCGGCGACATCACCTGCCTGCCCACCGCCGAGGGCCGGCTCTACCTCGCCTGCTGGCTGGACCTGGCCACCCGCGAGGTGGTCGGCCATGCCATGGCCGACCACCACCGCGCCGAACTCGTCGTGGACGCCCTCGACATGGCCCACGGCCGGGCCGGTCCGGAGCCCGGCTGTGTCATACACAGTGATCGCGGCAGCGAGTACACCTCGGCCCAATTCCGTGACCGAATACGGGAGTTGGGCCTGCGACAGAGCTGCGGGCGCATCGGATCATGCTTCGACAACGCCGCCGCGGAGAGTTTCTGGGCCCTGCTCAAGGAAGAAATCGGCACCCGCACCTGGCCCGACCGGGCCACCGCCCGGGCCGAGGTCTTCAACTTTATCGAAACCTTCTACAACCGCCGCCGCCTGCGCAAACACAAGATCTTCGGCTACCTCACCCCAGCCGAGACCAGGCAGCGGCATCAACACGCCCTCGCGGCATAACCATCGAGTGTCCAAGATCACGGGGAAACTTCATGGGTGTCTTTAGAGTCGCCTGGTCCATCGGCTTGGCCGCGCTCGGCTACCGCTGGTCGACGGCATCGTTCAAGCGCGACCCGAAGTAGGCGACATGAGCGCGCGGGCCACCTCCCGCGACTCGTCCCGGGGCTACGGCGGGACGGAGCTTGTCCGTCGCGTCACGGCCACAGGAGCATGACGGCGCATGCGGCGACGCCTACGACGACGATGAGTGTTCGCAGCCCGGCGGGTGGCAGGCGGCGGCCCGCGCGGGCACCGATCAGTCCGCCGAGCGTCGATCCGACCGCGATGAATGCCGCCACGGACCAGTCGACTTTGGTGGCGGCGACGAAGACCAGTGCCGCAACTGCGTTGACGATCGCGGCCAGGACGTTCTTGGCGGCATTGAGGCGGTGCAGGCTCTCTCGTATGGAACAGCCCAGCAAGCTGATCAGGACGATCCCCTGTGCCGCTCCGAAGTAGCCGCCGTACACGCCCGATGCGCAGACTGCCGCCCACAGTCCTGGCGGCCCGTGCCCGGGCGTCCGCATGCGCCGGTCCAGGCGGCGGCGCAGGTAGGGCTGGGCGAGGGTGAGTGCACAGGCGGTCAGGATCAGTACGGGCACCGCCGCCTGGAACGTCCGAGCCGGCAGCCTGAGCAGGAGCAGTGCTCCTGCCAGCCCGCCCAGGGCGGAGGCCGTGGCGAGGTGGGCCAGGCGGCAGGCCTGCCCGCGCAGTTCACGCCGGTACCCCCAGACGCCCCCGAGCACTCCGGGCACGAGTCCGATGTTGTTCGACACATTCGGCCTTGGGGACCAGTGGAACAGCCAGTATCGGTGAGAACGATCATGGTCGTGTGCTGGGCATCACGGCGTCCGCGCGTGGCCGGGGGACGTCCGCGTTCTGGAGTGTGGTGAAGTCGGCGCGGGCCTGCTCGATGGCCTCGGGGTACGCCTCGCGCTTGGCGTGCTCGGCGAGCGCTCGGTAGACGCTGGCTACCGAAGGGTTCTGCCCCTTGCGCTTGCCGGTGGGGATGATCAGGTCGGGCTGGATCTGCTCGACGGACTCGCCGCCCGCGCGGCGCCGCAGCACGGTGTGAAGCATGTCGTCGGTGATGACGGGCGGCCGGCCGCCGTGCTTGCCCTTGCGGGCCGCGGTGTCGAGCCCTTCCAACGTCGACTCGCGGATGTTCTCCCGCTCTGTCTCCGCCGTCGCGGCGAAGAAGCCGAACAAGAGCTTGCCCGGCCCGGTGGGGTCGTAGATGCCGGGCAGGGGGCCTGCGAGCATCTCCAGCACCAGGCCGTGCTCGGTCAGGTGATCGGCGAGGGCCGTGAGCTCTGCGGCATCGCGTCCCAGCCTTTTCATCTCGTAGACCGTGAACAGGACCCGGCAGTGTGGCGCGTGCGCCTTGATCTCCCGGGCGGTCTTCAGCGCCTCTTCGAACTGGGGGCGGACCTTGATGCGGGTGCTGATCTTCTCGCTGAAGATCTTCTCTCGCTCGATGCCGTGCTTGGCGAGCGCGTCCAGCTGCGAGTCGAGCTCCTGCCCGAGCGTCGAGCACCGCGCGTAGCCGACACGGATGTCCGCGCTCGGCAGGTTGGGGTCGATGGCCGCAGGGACCGGTTTGCCGGGCCGCCACGGCTGGCCGGGCCCGCGGTCGGCCGGCGTCTGCACCCGCAGTTCCTTGTTGAGCTTCGGGACTTTGGTGAAGCGGCCGGTGTGGTAGGCGCTGGCAACCGCGCCGGAGCGCGAGCGGCACGGCGAGCCGGGGGCCGCCTTGCACTTGGGGCACGGATGGCGTTCGACGAGATCGGCTTCCGACGCGGCGGTGGGGGAAGGCTCTTGGGGGTCCGTCACAACCCCGGATTTTCGCACAACTCAAGTCGCAGAACCGCCCTCCTGCCTCTCTTGAGTGAGAGCGGCTTCTGCGAACCGATCCGGCTCCCGGCGATCTCCGGCGGCCCTTGTTTGATCTTGCTCGGACAAAGGGTCGTTTGTGAGAAACCGAGGAACGCGCTGACCTGGTGGCGGGGGCGTGGAGTGCGGGGACACGGAATGTCCGGGAGCTTGCCCGTCTAGCGGGTGTGACTCGCGACACCATCTACAGCGACCTGCGACGGCGAGGAATCGACCCAGCGGACCGGACGTCGCTGCCGCCGCTCCCGGCCTACGCCCCGCTGAACGCCGCAGTGCTACGCGAGCTGGCAGTCCAGGTGGGTGCCACTGCGGGACCTGCGGTTCTCACTGACTTCTCGGAGCCGCTGGCACAGGCGGCGTTTGCCACGCACATGGCCCTCGACCACATCAGCGCCCTGGCCGGGCCGATGGGGGAGGACGCCGAGCTCCGGCCCGCCCGCGTCGAAGACCTCGCCTTCCAGGGCGACCATCTGCGGCGGCAGGCCCACGCCCTGTGGGCGGCCGTGGAAGACACGCAGGTGGTGGTGGCCCGTACGGCCCAGCGGCGCGCGGAGATGGCCGACGAGGAAGCATCCGTCGAGTCCGCGGAGTTGACGGTGCGCTGTCGGCGGTGCCCGTGGTGGTCTCGTTCTTCCAGGTGATCCATCCGGGGTGTCGATCTGCGGCCCCGCTGGCGCAAGGTGGCTATGGCGACGCGTTTTGGGACCACCGAGGCGCCTCGAATCGGCCCCAATCTGTGAAGATCGCCGCCAGCGAAGACGGCTTGAAAACAGTCCTACTTGGCCCTCCGAGCCGGTCACGGGCGGGGCCGATGCAGGTCGCCTCGGAGCGGGCTTCACATTTCGGGGCCTGCTGGAATCGCCTCGGTGGGGTCGGAAGAAGTCGCCCTAGCCAGCAGGGGGTGGGCACGGTGCCCAGTACGAAGAAGATCGGCAACGCCAGCGTCCAGCGGTACGAGCAGATCGTGGAGAAGCTGCGCGATGACGTCGCAAAGTTGTCGAACCAACAACCCCAGCACCCAACCCTCCGCACTCCGCGGTGACCCGCGCCTTCGCTGCGAGCCACGGATCTGACGGACCCGTAGGGCGACTTCTCGTGGTCCCAGCGGTAGCGGCAAAAAAGTCGAGCTCAACAAGGTCGCGGCTGTAAACCAGAGGCGGTCTGGTCCGCCGCCTTGCCCGTACTCCGGTGTTCGCGGCGGCCGTTCCCTTGTGGGTCAAACGACCGGCACACTCAGCGGCCGAGCCGGGCTACTGTGCCCGCCGTACGGGGCTGACAGCGGAACGCAGGTGTGGGCGGGTGTGTCGGTGCACTCGGCTTCGATCTTCCACCGAAGATCCGTAAGGTCATGTACACGACAAATGTACTCGCCTCTGTCAGTTACCTACGAACTGGAGAACCGTGAACAGAAACCGTTTCAAGGTCGGCGCCATCAGTGCCATCATCGGCGTGGTCTCGACGCTGCTGGTTGGATTGACCGCGAGTCCTGCCTCTGCTGACCCCTACGAGTGCACCAAGGCCACGAAGACGACGGCCGCCCCAAACACCCCCAGCGGGCGGTATCTCTACCTGCCTGCGCGCGGCAGCTCCAGCTCCACCTTCACCTGCTGGATGGCCTACGGAACCCGAGGCGACGAAGTCAAAGCGCTTCAGGCGGCGATCAACCACTGCTACAACCACATCCCTAATCTTGTGCCCGATGGCATCTACGGGGACGCCACCAAGGCAGCGGTACGTGCTGTTCAGACGCAGCACCGAATCCACGTAGACGGCGAGTACGGCGAAGACACCTACTCCGCCATGATGTTTCCGTTGTATCGGATCGTCGACAATGGGTTCTCCGGCGCCTGCAAATAGGAGCTGTGCGGAACTCGTCAGCGTTGGGTGACCCAGGCCAGAACGTCGGTGGCGATCTGGCCTGGGTCACCCGATGTGGTCTTGGACTCCTCGCTGGTGGAGGGGTTGGCTAGGGCGACTTCTTCCGACCCCACCGAGGCGATTCCAGCAGGCCCCGAAATGTGAAGCCCGCTCCGAGGCGACCTGCATCGGCCCCGCCCGTGACCGGCTCGGAGGGCCAAGTAGGACTGTTTTCAAGCCGTCTTCGCTGGCGGCGATCTTCACAGATTGGGGCCGATTCGAGGCGCCTCGGTGGTCCCAAAACGCGTCGCCATAGCCAGCGCAAGGCGGGCGGTGACGGTTTTACCGCCCGGGAGCCATCGAACAACTGGAGCTGGAGGCCACGTTGCACACTCTGGCTACCCTGCTGGGCCCGCACCTCTACGACGCGGAAGACGACTGCGACCCAACTCCACCTGACAGCCCCCATTTTGCGACGTTCAGGCAGCTTTACCCTTTTGGTCAAACAGATAACTGAATGAGGAAGATCGTGGTAGAGAAAGCTTCCGCCGGAGCGTCGGATGTCGTGGTCACCGGACTCGGAGCGGTCACGCCCCTGGGCGCCAACGTCACCTCCAGCTGGCAGGGCATGCTGGAAGGCCGGTCAGGAGCCCGGGTTTTGAACGAACCGTGGGCCCATGAGTTGCCGGTGCGGATCGCCGCACCCGCGGCCGTGGACCCCGCGGCAGCCCTCCCGCCCGCGCAGGCGCGCCGGATGGACCGCGTCACGCAGCTGGCGCTGATGGCCGTACACGAAGCCTGGGCGGACGCCGGCCTCGATACCGCTACGGAGCTGGACACCGAGCGGCTCTCGGTCGCGGTCTCCTCCACCATCGGCGTAGAGACCATGCTCGCTGCGCATCAGACGCTCCAGACCAAGGGCTGGAAGCACATGTCGCCCTACGCGGTGCCCTCCCTGCTGCCCAACAGCTCGGCGGCGCAGATAGCCATCCAGTACGGCGCCCAGGGCAGTGCCCATGCGCCGGTGAGCGCCTGTGCCTCGGGGACCGAGGCCATCGGGCTGGCGGCGGACATGATTCGCTTGGGCCGGGCCGACGTCGTGATCGCCGGCGGCGCCGAGGCGCCGATCCACCCGTTCGGCCTGGGCGGGTTCGCCGCCATGCGTGCCCTTTCCCGACGTAACGACGACCCGCAGGGTGCCTCCCGCCCTTTCGCCAAGAGCCGGGACGGTTTCCTGCTCGGCGAGGGCGCGGGCATCGTGATCCTTGAGTCGCAGGCCCATGCCCGCGCCCGCGGTGCCCGGGTCTACGGCCGGATCCTCGGTATCGGAATGTCTGTCGACGGGCACCGCATCGCCCAGCCGCAGCCCGAGGGACTCGGTGCGGCCAAAGCCATCACCCGGGCGCTCGCCGACGCCGGCCTGTCGGTCACCGACATCGCCCATGTCAACGCCCACGCCACCTCCACACCGGCCGGAGACCTCGCCGAAGCCCGCGCCCTACATCGTGTGTGCGGCGCCCACACCGACCAGATCGCCGTCTCGGCTCCCAAGTCCATGATCGGACACCTGCAGAGCGGCTCCGGCCCCGTCGAGGCGATCACCACCCTGCTGGCCCTCTACCACCGCGTCGTGCCCCCGACCCTCAACGCAGAAGAGACCGACGACGCAATCGGCTTGGACATAGTGACCGGATCACCGCGCCAACTTCCTCAAGGACCACTGGCGGCCCTGAGCAACTCTTTCGGCTTCGGCGGCCATAACGCCACCTTGGTCCTCACTTCCTGAACGGCCTCGCCCGCGGGTGATAGATCTGCCCATGACCAGCAGGTTCACTCCACTCCCACGCTGCCGCTGATGGTCAGGTCGCCCGGCAATCTCACCCACGGGAAGCCGACTGGCCCGCCCCGCCGCCTACACCCCCACCCTGAACCGCACCGGCGACGGCTGGGACCTGCGGCTCTCCCGGTAACGTTGTCGCTGCCGCTCACGCACATTGCCCGGAGCGCTTCAGCGTTCCCGGGCGATGTCGTCTCTGGGGGCCGGATCAGCGCCTATCAACTTCTGTCAGCAACACCGGTTCCCTGATCCGTTCCTACCCGGACCCCCTACTCGGTGGCACCGCTCAGCAGCGTCTGAAGGTCCTCGTCCGTCATTCCCAAGGCCACCAGGAGTGCGCGGATCTCGCTGACGTGTCCCTGGAGCAGGTCGCACATCTCGATCAGGGCGGGCGTCGAAGGGCAGGACTCGGCCCCATGCAGCTGCCTCCTCGCGGCGAGCAGGTGGAGCGTCGCCATCGCCAGCTCGTGGACCATCTCATGCGCCACGTTGCCGGTGGACTTCCTCGAACCGCACTTCGCCATGCTGTGCTCAACGACCCGTCGCCGCCCAGGTGTCGGCCGCCCGCCGCGCCCGGCGCGGCGGCCTGTGGGTCATTCGTCGGTGCCGTCGTCGTCATCGTCGAGGTCGGGTGCGTCCGGGTCGCGCAGCGGGCGCAGGCCGCTGACCGGCTGGGAGGCGGTGAAGTTGTAGCGGCCCAGGACGTTCAGGTTCTTGTGCTTGAGCGGGGAGAGCCGGGCGACGTCCTCGTCGCGGATCTCGTGGCCCTCGGTGCGGAGCTGGGCGACGGCGGCGTCGATGTACCTGGTTGTCCAGAGCACTACGGCGTTGAGGACCAGGCCGAGCTGGTCCTCCATGCCGTCGCGGTATGCCTGGTGGATGGTGCCCTTCTTGCCGTGGCAGATGTCGCGGGCGAGTTTGTGGCGGGATTCCTGGACGGTGAGCTGCTTGTGCATCTGGCGCCGGTAGGTGTCGTCGACCGGGTCGACGACGGCGAGCAGGTGCAGGGTCTTGGCGATGCGCCCGTACTCGGCGAACGCCTGCCCGAGCGGTGTGGGGTGGCCCTCGCGGCCGAACATCCGCAGCAGGTCGTAGGCGCGTACCTGGTTGGTGACCAGGGAGCCGGCCACCCGCAGCATGTCCGGCCAGGCGGTGAGCACCTTCTTCACGTTGACCTTGTTGCGGGCCAGCGCCTCTAGCGGCCCGTACCCGCCCGCCGTCTCGGCGCCGGGCATCTGGGCCTTCCAGAACCGCTGGTCTTCGAGGTCTTTGAAGCGCGGGGAGAAGCGGTAGCCGAGCATCTTGAAGATGCCGAACACCATGTCGGAGTAGGAGGCGTTGTCGGTGGCGACCATCTCCGGCTTCACCCCGCCATCCAGATTGAGCAGGGCGTCCAGGATGAACAGGGAGTCGCGCGGGGTGCCGGGCACCACCATCTGCCCGATGCCGATCACCTGGTCGTTAATGGCGTTCAGCCAGGTGATGCCCTTCTTCTTCGCGAAGTACTTGGGGCTCGGGCCGGCGTTGATGGTGCGGACGGGGACGACGAAGCGCAGGCCGTCGACGGAGGCGAGCAGGCCCTTGCCCCAGAACTGCACGATCGGCACCCGGGCCTGGGCCTCGATCAGCGCGGCGTTCGCCGCGGCGATGGTGTCGCCGCGCAGGTAGTACTGGTCGACGTGGACCAGCCGGGCGCGGGTGAGCGCCTCGTAGTTCGGGTTGATGACCGGGGTCATGCCGATGTTGCACGCCTCGCTCACGAGCAGGGCGACGACCGAGGTGGTCAGGTCCTTCATGCGGGTCTTGCCGTCGCCCAGGTGCACGAAGGCGTCCAGGAACCCGGTCCAGCCGTGTACCTCGAACAAAAGGTCCGGCAGGTCGATTTTGGGGAGCATCTTCTCGACCCTCTTGCGCAGCCAGTTCAGGGACTTCGGCTCGCCCAGGGCGTGGAGCTTCTCCACGTTCAGCTTCGCCCGTCCGCCTGGCTGCATCTCGAAACTGATCTTCGCGTCCGGGCCGGCCTCTTCGAGGCGCTCGGCCATCTGCTTCCATGTCGCGTCCAGGACCTCGATCAGTTCCTTGAGGTGCTGTTCGGCGTTCTCGTCCAGGCTCAGCCCGGCCAGGACGTCCTCGCGTACCGCCTCCCAGCCCTTGCCCTGGAGCAGGCGGGCGCGCGGGTCGGACCAGCGATGCGAGGGGGAGGCGTAGATGTCGCGGCGCTTGAGGGCCCGGAAGAGCTGTTCCAGGACGCAGACCACGTACGCGTCGCGGTCCACCGCCCCCTGGGGCAGCTCGGCATTCGCGTACACGGCCTTGCGCCAGTGCGCCGGCACGAGCTTGTCGTCGACCTCCCGCGGCAGCAGCGGCTTCTCGCCCACCTTCCGCCGCGACAGCGCGGGCAGTCGCTTCACGCCGGCCAGGATGCGCGTCCCGCCGGTTGCGGCCCCGAGCGCCGAGGTCTCGCCCAGCAGCGACAGGAACGGCTTGACGGTGTTATAGCGCAGCGCCAGCGCCCCGCGCAGCGCCGTCTCCGCCGCGTCGTCGTCCTCAGGCACCAGGCTCACCACCGTGACCGCCGCGCTGGACAGCGCCGCACGGGGCGCGACCTCCTCCAGCGCCCGCCACATCGCTGCCACGTCCACATCGCAGCCGGTCTCCTCGATGAGCTCCAGCTCCTCGATGACCACCGTCGCCGCCCTGGCCACGATCCGGGATGCCTTCTCCAGCTGCGGCAGAGTGGACAGGCGCTGCTTGTCCGTGGACCGCTTCGCGGTGCTGATCAGCCTCGTTGCCATCAGGATCTCGAACAGGTCCAGGGCGTCGTCGATCGCCTTGGCCTCCAGGTGGCGCATCACCGCGGTGAGCATCGCAGTGCGCTTGGGCTCCGGGGTCCGCTCCAGCTTCGGGGCCTTGGTGCCCAGCCCGTACCGGGCCAGCGCGGACAGCCGGTTCGGCGGGATCTGCTCCAGCTTCACCCGTCCCAGCTGGAAGGCGGCGATGTCGTCGACCCGCTGCAACGCGCCCTTCATCGCGGTACCCGTGGTCCGTGTCGGCGGCCGGCGCATCCGCTCCAGCTCCGAAAACCGCTTGCCCTCCGGAGTCTTCAATGTTGCCACCAGGTCCCCGGGCAGCGCCGCATCCGCCCGCCGGGCCGCCTTGGCGACCGTGGCGTGCAGCCGCCTCTCCGCGACCCCGCGGACCTCGGCGACCTGCCGGGCCAACACACTCACCCCCGGCAAGAGCACCCGGTTGCGGCGAAGCCAGCCCACCGAGTGATCGAACAACGCCTTCGGCCCCTCGGCATGGGTCCACGCCCGCCCGTGCAGGAACGCCCGGAACTTCCGGCCCTGGGCATGGTCCTCGAACAGGTGGTAGCCGTACGCCTCGCGTATCTCCCACGCGTGGTCGTACACCGTCTGCCGCCGGTCCGCGTACCGCTTCACACACGACGCGTCCTCAATGCCCAGCTGCCCGGCCAAGTGCTCCACCACCGGCCACGGCACATCCAGCGGGTCCTCGCCCAGGAACAGGCCCACGTACCGCACCGTGCACATCTGGAGCGCGAACCCGAGCTGGTGATGCTGCGTACGCCGCAGCGCGATCAGATCCCGGTCCACATCGTCCAAGAAGAAGAACCGCTCCAGCTCGGGCTGCGTCGGCTCCTCGGCGAACTTCCCGTACGCCTCAGCTTGCTCATCAGTTAAGAACTCGACTGGCATGCGGCGGACGTAACCACCTGCCCGCGAGCGACCGTGGCTCTTTGAGCGAACACCCGTACGCAAAAGATCATTTGTGCTAATGGATCACGGAAAGCCGACCAAGATCGATCTCACCGATACTCGCTGTTCCATTGGTCCCCCAGGCCGACATTGGCGAGGACGGGCGGGTAGCCCAGAGCGAGCAGAGTGGGGAAGGTGATCAGGGTTCCGGAACCGACCACCGCGTTGATCGCCCCGGCCGCCGCGCCGGCCGCAGTGATGGCCGTAGCCGCAAGGAAATCCACTACTGCCTCTCGGTCTTTCACTGTCCACGGCCTGCGGGCCGCGCACACGGCTTGTCCGCGCCTTGCGTTTGTGGCCGGCGCGGCGTGGACGTGCCGACGCCCCCGGGTCAGCGCGGACCGGGGGGCGCCGGATTGTCGGACGGTTCAGGAAACGATGACGGGCTGCTCGGTCAGGGAGGAGGTCCTGCCGAGGCCGCTGTCGTCGAGGTCTTTGTGGAAGGAGCCGCCCTTCATGATCGCGGAGATGTTGTCGCGGTTCTGCAGCACGCTGATGTCCTGCAGGGGGTCCCCGTCGACGAGGATCATGTCGGCGAGGAAGCCGGGCCTGACCTGCCCGAGTTCGTCGGGCATCCGCATGATCTCGCCACCGAGCTTCGTGGCGGCCAGCAGCGTCTCCATCGGCGAGTAGCCGAGCAGGTCGACGAAGTGCTGCAGGTCCCGGGCGTAGGTGCCGTGCGGTGTCCAGGCGAAGCCGTAGTCGCCGCCGGGCAGGACCCGGATGCCGCGTCGTCGCATCTCCTGCAGCCCCGCGATGGCGCACTCCAGCTCGTGCTTGTAGCCGGCCGCCTCGGCCGCTTCCGGCGGGTAGCCGAAGCTGGCGGCGTCATGGAGGGTGGCCACCAGCCAGTTCAGGCCCGGGGCGACGAAGACCTCGTCCTTCTTCGCCTCCAGCATGTCCATGCCCTCGTCGTCGATGAAGCTGGCGTGGTAGATGATGTCGACGTTGTTGCGCAGCGACATCTTCACGCTCTCGGCGGAGCGGGCGTGCGTGCACACCCGCAGGCCGCGGCGGTGGGCTTCGGTGGTTACGGCCAGGACCTCTTCGTCGGAGAAGTAGTTGTCCTCGGCGTGCTTGTTGCCGGTGATCTCCTCGCCCGACATGCTCAACTTGACCAGGTCGGCGCCGTAGGCGACGTTGCGGCGGACCTGCTTGCGCATTTCCTCCGGGCCGTCGGCGAAGGCGGTGATCCCGTCGACGAGATCGCCGCCGGTGACGGCGATCTCCTGACAGTTGGCCAGGTATCGAGGGCCGGGAATCAGCCCGTCGTTGATCGCGTTGCGGATGACGACGTCCAGCCGCGGTTTGGCCGCTGCCGCGCCGACGCACATCGTGTAACCGCAGTTGAGGTAGGTCAGGGCCGACTTGGCCGAGAGCAGGGTGTGTTCCTCGACGCCCAGGCGGCCCAGGCCGGGAAGATCCGCAGAGTCGATCCACGAGAAGTGCGTGTGGGCATCGCACAGGCCGGACATGAGGAACTGCCCGCGCCCGTCGATGACGCGCACGCCGTCCCGGGGCAGGTCACCGCTGCCGCGGCGCACCTCCGCGATGCGCTCGCCGCGGACGAGGACCTCTCCGTCGAACGGCTCGCTGCCGGTCGAGTCGAAGACACGGACGTTCGTGAACAGGATCGAGGTGTTCGGTGACATCCTCGTCACCTTCCTTTCAAGCGGCTCTTGCCATGGTCAGCGTGTGAGGAATTCCTGCAGTGCGTGAGTGACCTGGTCGGCGGCTTCGAGGGTGTGCCAGTGGCCGACCCCGTCGAGGACCTTCAGGCGCGCCTTGGGCAGCAGGGAGGAGATCTCGTCGTTGACGGCGATGGGGCTGGTCTTGTCCTCGCTGCCCGTCAGCAGCAGCACCGGCGCCTTGATGCCGGCGAAATCCGGCTCCTCGGCGGATGCGAGGGCCTCGCAGGCCAGGGCGTAGCTCTCGGAGTCCTGCCCCAGCAGCAGTTCCCTCACCATGGCGGCGGCCAGCGGCCGCTCGGTGCGGGTGGTCTCAGAGGTGGCCACGGACACGATGGCGTCGGCCACGGCCGACATGCCGCCTTCCCGCACCGTGCGGGCCCGGGCCAAGGTGGCCTGCCGTGCCTGCTCGCTCTGGGCGCGCACCGGCCCGAGCAAGGCCAGCTGGGTGACCCGGCCGGGGTGCGCGGCCGCGAAGTGGGACGCCACCAGGGTCCCCATCGAATGGGCCACCACCGCCGTCTCCTGGATGCCCTCGCCATCCAGCAGCGCCACCAGCTCCTCCACCCAGCCCGCGATGCTGGGGACACCGGCGCGCGGGGAGCGCCCGTGCCCGGACAGGTCGTAGCGCAGCACCGTGTGGGTCTCGGCGAGCGCGGCGGCCTGCTGGTCGTAGACGGTCGTGGCACCGCCCAGGCCGTGGATGAACACGACGGGGGTTCCCTGCCCGCTCTGCTCCACGAACAGCCGCGCCGCACCCGTCGGCTGCAGACGGTCGCGGCCCGATACCGGGCCGATGACGTTGGTCAGCTCGCCCAGGCCCGGCGCGGACACCACGACGCGGTCTCCGGTGGTGAGGTACCTGGGCGGGTCGAAGCCGATCCCGACGCCCACCGGAGTGCCGGTGGCGATCACGTCGCCGGGCTCCAGCGTGATGCCGGCCGACAGCGTTTCGATGATGGTCGGCACATCGAAGATCAGCTGAGAGGTGTTGGCGTCCTGGCGCAGCTCGTCGTTGACCCGGGTCTGCAGCTGCAGATCCTCGATGTCGACCTCGTCCGCGCTCACCGCCCACGGGCCCATCGGGCAGAACGTGTCCAGGGACTTGCCGATGAACCACTGCTTGTGGTCGCGCTGCAGATCCCGTGCGGTCACGTCGTTGATCAGGGTGTAGCCCCACACGTACTGCAGGGCCTCTTCTCGCGAGACCTTCGAGCAGCGGCGCCCGATGATGATGCCGATCTCACCTTCGTAGTCCAGTGCGGAGGTGATGTCGGTGTGGGGATCGACCACATCGCCGGAGGCGATGACCGACGCGGCCGGTTTGGTGAACACCACCGGGTACTGGGGGATGTGCTGCCCGTCGGGAGACCCGGTGGCATCGAACCCGCTGCGGGCGAACTCGGCGGCGTGTTCGGAGTAGTTGCGTCCCACGCAGAAGACGTTGCGGTGCGGCACCAGAGGCGCGAGCAGCTTGCCGTCCGCGGCCTGGCCGTCGACCTGCACACGTTTCCCGGCCGCGGGCCCGGCGGCGATGATCTGCTGCAACTCGGTGATCCACTCGCCGGTGTCGGCGAAGCGGACCGCTCGTGTGGTCCCCTGCTCGTCCACCGCGCACACGCGCACGCCGTCAGTGGTGTGAATCCGTGCGTACCGCACCAGCCCTCCAACCAATCAGAACCAATCTCGGCTATCGGTTCATATCGGTGACTTTAAGTACGTGTTTCGCGTCGGTCAATGACCTACTGGCCGGTAATTGGTTTGGAATGGTGCTAATATTGGTTCGCATTGGTTTGGCGAGGAGGGGACATGAGCCACCCGGTCGGCCCAACGGCCAGCGTTCTCAGGCACATCCAGCGGCACATCACCGACACCGGACTCAAACCCGGCGACCGCCTGCCCACCGAACGTGACCTGGCCACCGCAGTCGGCGTGGGGCGCGCAGCGGTACGGACCGCTCTGGAGGACCTCGAAAGCCGCGGCATCGTCCTGCGTCACGTCGGACGCGGCACCTTCCTCGCCCCCGACGGGGCCGCAACCCCCGAAAATCACGAGCACCCCAGCCCGTCGGAGATCATGACCGCCCGCATGGCCCTCGAACCCGAACTCATGCCGCTCGCCATCCTGTCGGCAACCGGCCCCGACGTCGCCGAGATGGAGCGCTGCCTGCGCGGCGGAGAGCAGGCTGCCACCTCGGAGGAGTTCGAACGATGGGACACCGCGTTGCATCACAGCTTCGCCCTGGCCACACACAACACGGTTCTGATCAACGTCAGCTCGCTGCTCGTGGCAGCCCGACGCCAGCCCGTGTGGGGCGGCCTGAAGAAGCGGACCTTCGACGCCCAGCGTCACCGCTGCTACTGCGACGAGCACAAGCAGATCGTCGCCGCCGTCAAGGAACGGGACGCGGAAGCCGCACGCGAGGCGATGAAAAATCACCTACGGCACGTCCGCCGCACTCTCCTCGGTGACGCCGGGTGACTCGACCGCGCCCTTGGCCTGTGCTCCAATGCGTCGGAGCGGCAGGGGCGCGCTGATGGCAGCCCGGACATCACGTAGCACGTTCTCATCAGCCCCGAGCCGGGCCCCCTCCACTGCCCCTGCTCCTGCCCGGACCGCGATCTCGGCCACCTGCTGGAGTGCCGAGCGGCCACGGACCACTTCTCCCCCGGAACAGCCTCACCGGCCTCGAACACACCATCGCGCCTATCCGGTTCCCCCGCTGATGCCGTAGACAGCGTCGCCTCGTCGGTCACGTCCGTATTGCTGGCGAAGGGACGAGGTCACGGACGGGAGTTGCTTGATTCGGGTCTGGGCGTACCGTTGGGTCGCAGCACAACTGCGCTGCGACCCAACGACGTTCGCACCCCGGACGCCGCTACTTCAGCACCGGGACGTCGACCCAGGTCCTGCTGCCGAGGTTCACCGTGACGCTCTCCGCAGGGTTGTCGGGGACGACCCGCGGGAAGTCGCCTCCGCTGAGGGTGACGCGCAGTTTCTCCCCGGGTTTGAACTTCCAGTGGGTCTGGCCGAGCGAGATGGTGTACTGCGTCGGCTTGCTGGGCGTGACGGGCTTGGCCTTGTCCAGGCCGTCGCGCAGCTGTGCCCGCTGGTATCCGGTTTCGATCGGCAGGACGCGGCCGTCCGGCAGGACGGTCTCCAGCTTGCTGACGAAGTACGCGTCCTTCGCGTCGATCGACGCGTTGAGGTGCAGCGTGACCGGGCCAGCGACCGTGGTGTCCTCGGTGAACGCCGGGAGAGTGAAGGTGGTGCGGTTGAGCGCGTAGCGGCCGCCCGGCCGGACGACCTTGGTGTCGGAGACCGCCTGGTTCTGGGAGGGGTCGTAGGGCAGGCTGCCGAGCACGTCGGCCGACGGGCCGTCCATCGGGTTCACCTCAGAGCGGAGTTCCTCGGCCGCGGGAGGGCTCTCGGCGAGTGCGCCGTCGGCCGTCGGGTACAGCCGCCTGCTCGAACTCGCCGCCGCGGGCCACTGGTTGTAGCCGTGCCAGCTGCCCGCTGCCTTGGCCGAGGTGGACTCGTAGCTGATCACGCGGTCCGGTGGCAGCTGTGCCCCGGGGAGCTTGGCCAGCCAGTGATCGAACCACTGCAGGACGACGGAGTACGAGATCGCCGTCGAGGCGTCCACGCCCAGGGCGGCCGGGTCCACACCGGGGATACTCAGGAATCCGCCGTGGATCCACGGGCCGTTCAGCAGCCAGGTCTCGCCGGGTCTTTGGGCGAGGGCGTCGAAGCCGCCTTCCTTGAAGATGTCGAAGTAGCCGCCGATGTGCAGGGCCGGAACCTCGATGTCCCGCAGCTTGTTGGTGGTACGACCTGCTTCCAGTACGCGTCGTAGAGCGGGTGTTCCCGGACGCTCTTCAGCATGCTCGTGTGGTCCTCCGGGCTGAGGACCGGTCCGCTGTTGGCCCACTTGGCGCCGTTGATGGTTGGCACTCCGCCTGGGTACGCCCACTCCGAGTAAAGGTTCGTCGAGGAGACGATGGGGAGGATGGCGCGCAGGTGCGGGAGCCGCTGCGCTGCGCCCCGGTAGGCCGTCATGGAGCCGTAGCTGGTCCCGACCTGCCCCACGTCTCCCGTTGCGCCCGGCCGCCGGGCGAGCCACTCGATCAGGTCGTAGGTGTCGGTGGCTTCCTTGGGCTGGAACCACGAGGGGAAGGAGCCCTTGGAGTCGCCCGACCCGCGGACGTAGCAGATGAGGACGTTGTATCCACGCCCGGTCAGGTAGGTGGCCATTGGGTTGTTGTCGATGTGCGTGTACGGCGTGAACTCCAGCAGGAGGCTCGGGTGTTCGGCGCCGTCCACCTCGCCGTCGCGGCCCGGCCGGTAGAGGTCACAGGCGAGGCGGGTGCCGTCGCGCGTGGGTACCCGCACCTTCGACAAAACGCTCTCGTACTGGGTCGGCCGGTCGTAGGCAAGCCAGTCGCGGATGTCCTCGGGGGTGGGCAAGTCGAGCAGTCCCGGCGCGGCGGCTCGGGCCGGCTTCGCTTCGACGGTGTTCGCCGATGCCGACGTCAGTCCAGCGAGGGCCAGAGCGATCGCCATGACGGCGGCGACCGTTGCTCGTCTGCGGGGGTGGAGGCGGCGAGCGTCAACGTCCGTCATGTGTACGCTCCCTGGGGCAGACGGGGAAGAGTTTCCGGGATTCGCTCGTGGGCGTCGCGGGGGCGGCCGGGTCGGTGAAGCGGCAGCCGAACGTCAGGGCAGCGACCTTCTTCCGGTCGAGGATGTCGTCGCCGGCGGGGCGGGCCGCCTTGTCCCCACGAGCCTCGCGGCGCTCCACCCAGCTGGTGAGGTCCTTCCACGCCTTGCCCAGTTCGACGTCGCTGAAGTCGCAGTGCATGGCGGACCGGATCCCGCGCTCGACGAGCAGGTCGGACTGGCCGTTGGCGGCTACCCTCTTGGCGTAGGTCTGCTGCATGGACAGCGGCACGAGCATGTCGTCGATCGTGTGCATGCTCATCACCGGCACGCCCGGCTTGCCCTGTGGGGTTCCAGAACGTGGCCAGCGGCGGTGACTTGCGTTTCTACGCCACTCGCTCGTACTCGTTGATAAGGCCTACGAGGATCGGTCGGCGCTTGATCCGCTCGTGAGAGAGGTCGGCGATGGGGTGGTCGGGCCGGGGTGGTTGGAGTTGGCGTCCGCGATGGGGTCTTCGTCCGTTGTAGTGCTGGGCGTACTCGTCCAGCACGGTGCGCAGGTGGCGCCGGTTGGAGATGAGCATCCGGTCGGTGACCTCCGAGCGGACGGTGCGCACGAACCGTTCCGCGTACGCATTCGCTTGAGGGCACCGCGGAGGGATCTTCACGACTTTGATGTCCTCGCTGGCGAGGACCATGTCGAATGACCTGCTGAACTGGCCGGCCCGGTCGCGTATGAGGAAGGCGAACTGGGATGCTCGGTGGCCGGGGTTCATCAGGAGACTGCGGGCCTGTTGCGTGGTCCACGGCCCGTCCGGATGGCTGGTCACGCCGAGGACGTGCACGTAGCGGGTGCCGGCTTCCATCGCGAAGAAGACGTACAGCCGCCGCAGGGTGACCGCGCAGTCGATGTGAAAGAAGTCGACGGCGAGCATGGTCGAGGCCTGGGTGCGGAGGAACTGCCGCCATGTCGTGTCGGTGCATCGCTCGGGTGCCGGGGGTGTCTTCCGGCGTTCGAGGATCCTGCGGATCGTCGAAGCACCCACGCGGTGGCCGAGCTTGAGGAGTTCACCCTGGATGCGCTGATCCCCCCCCCAGGAGGCGTTTTCCAGGGCGAGTTGTTCGATGAGCGCGGCGGTCGCCTGGTCGATCGGTGGGCGGCCGGTCCGGTTCGGGTACGTCCACTTCTTCGTCACCAGCCGGCGGTGCCACCGCAGCATCGTGTCGGGTGTGACCAGACGGGGTTGTCGCAGCGCCCTGGGCAGCTGTCGGATCAGCGCCGGCGAGGTAGGCGCGGTCGGCCCAGTCGAAGCGTGGTTTGGGGTTCGTGCGGCGCAGCGTCGCGACCTCGTGCCGCAGGTCGGTGGCGACGCGGGTGCCGTCGGGGGACCAGCCGGCGGACTCGACTGCAGCTCCCTGGCGGCCGGCGGACTAGACTGCAGCTCCCTGGCGGTCGAAGGCATCGTCCTGGCCTGGTGGACGATGCGGAACACGCTGTGGCTGGTGCTGATGGCCAGGCGGTCGTCGACTGGTGACGAGGCGGTGCTCCACACCCGGTACGTTTGTTCGATCACGTGGTTGGGAGAGGCGCCGGTCGTGGCGTCCCGTACTCGGACCGTTCCGTCGTCCGAAGACCTGGAGTGTCGTGCCGCCGAGGTCGACGCCGATCCTGAGGTCGTTGGTCTGCATGGTGACTTGCCGCGTTCCGCGGACTCGACGGGCCCCTGGCCCGTTCGGGCCTGGTCCAGGTGAGACGCGCAGGCGCGCAAAGGCGCAACAACGGGTTCATATAGGCTCCTCACTTCGGTTACCACCGTCCGAGACTGCCTGGGAGAGCCCCTGTGACCGCAGCGTTCGCTCCATCCGAAGGGGCCGTTACACCCGTCGACGCGACATCCGCTGACGAGGCAACCGTCGAAGGGAAGTCCGTCGAGGGGAAGCTCGTTGCCGGGACGGCGGGGGAGGAGTCGGTCGTGGAGCAGACGGCCGTGGCAGGGACGCCTGCCGAAGAGACGCCCGTCGGCGAGTCGTCCCTCGAAGTGGCTGTCGGCGCGGGGGAGTTCTGGGTCGAGCCGGGCGCATCCACTGGCGCGGAGGATCTGTCGCTGGGCGAGTCGGCGGCTGTCCCGGCGCCCGATGTCCCGGCGTCCGGTGACGCTGTGACCGTCCCGCCGCCGGTTGGGACGGTACTCGCCCCGTTGTCCGACCCTGCGCCTGTGCCCGTCCCCCGCCGGGACATGACCGCCCCTTCCCCCGGCCTTCCCGAGGCCGTGGTCCGAGACGCGCGCGAGTTCGGGGAGTACGCGCGGACGGGCGGCTGGGCGTTCGCGCTCAAGGTGGCGCGCAGTGTGCGGCCCGGCGGACAGCCCGCCGGGGAGACGCCGAAGGTCTCCGCCAAGCGGTTCGCCGAGCTGGCGGGGTGCTCACCCGAGCGGGTCATGCGCTACTACAAGGCGTGGGACATGGCGGCCGACGACGCTCTCGTGCCGCACCTGGAGGCCCTGGCCCCCGGCGAGGACGTCGAACTGCCGGACGCCGACGTGTGGCTGTCGTACTACAACTCCCGCAACAGCGCTTCCTCGGTGCGTGGTACGGCGATCGCAGCGGCGGCCGAGGCGGAGGGCATCCGGCCGACCAAGGCGCTCGAGGTTGCCGAGAACCCCACCGCGCTGCGCGCCGCGATCCTCGCGGACCCCTCGACCGCGCAGGCGGCGCGGGCTGCGCTCCTGGACCGGCTGAAGGAGGACCCGGTGCTGCAGACGGAGCTGGCCCGTGACATCGCCCGCACCGATGAGCTGAAGAAGGCGGTGGCGACCGAGA
>NZ_BAAGPS010000065.1:0-22090 GCF_054783935.1 Streptomyces pseudoechinosporeus | reverse complement strand
CACCCCGGCGGGAAACCTGTTCGACCCACGCGTTCCATGATCGGTTGAGATACGGCTTCTTAGCCCATTCCGGGGGCGCTCCGCTGGCCACCTCCAGGCTCAGGACCTCGCCGCCGGGCTCCGCCAGGTAGATCGCGCCGATGTGCGCGCCCAGACGCTCCATGGTCCAGGCGAGGGTCTGGTCAAGCAGATGCCGCACGGCGGCCCGCTCAAGGTCCTCAGCAGTGTTATCCGTCATGTGCACTCCAGCGCGGCAAGACCCTTATCAGAAGAATATGCCGAATATGCTGACCGTCATGTCGGGCGAATCCGCCGTTCGCAGGCGTCACTGTGACGGCAGCGCAAACGGCGCGGTTGCCGAGCCTGTCGGCTGTCAGCCCTGTGACCAGCGCCGCCGAGGTTCGAAAACACCCACTCAATCGCGGCGGCCGAAGAGGGCTTTGAGGCCGTCATCTCCGACGCGCTCCTGTACTACCGGCGCGGCCCCGCCGACGGCGACAACGGGTCGATGCTGCGGGCGTTCGTGGAGGTCGACCGGGCCACCATGGGCCCCGAACGCCTCGCCGCCAAGCTGCCCGCGTACGAGCGCCTCTACCGCTACGTGCCCGCGGTCCCGGGGCGCCGGCCGACCCTCCAGGCGCCGGCGCTGGAGGAGTGGCGGCGGCGCTACCCGCTCTTCCCCCGCGTGCTGTTCGTCCTGGACGGCACCGGACCCGCCGGTGTCGAGAACCGGATCAGTGCCCTGCGTGCGGGGGCCGGGCTGCTGGCGCCGTCCCGCTTCCTGCACGAGGTGCCCGTCCTCGCGGCACCGCTGGCCGACCTGCTCCACCACGGCCCCTCCGCACCCGTATGGCGCCCCGTCCAGCGGGTCCGCTGGACCGTGTCCTGGCATCGGCAGACGTGGCACGGTCGCCGCAGTGGACATACTGGGCTGGTGCTGACCAGGCGTGGTCGGGGGTGGGCGCGGCACGGCCGGACCCATGGTCGGCCTCATGGTCGGGGTCGCCTGCGGGTGTCCGCGGCTGCCTTCGGTGGGCGCGGCACATCGGGCTCATCTCTGCACCGGACGTGTCCTCCTGGCAGTGGTCGCGGGCCGCTGTGGAGGCGCTGGACGCCGACGCGATCCGGGCCGCGATGCCCAGCCCGCCGATGCCGTCGGCGTGGTGGCGCTGGCGCGTGCGGCGGGCCGTCAGGGCGTAAACGCGCGGGAGCCCCGGGAGGTTTCTTCCCCTCCCGGGACTCCCGCGACACGCTACGGAGTGACGATGACCGAGTTGTACGGCGTGAGGTCGACGTCCCACGCGGCACCCTCGTAGAAGGTCCAGTCGCAGTTGTCGCCGTTCGAGCCCCGGCACAGGATGAACTTCCAGCCGTCCGTCTGGTTGTTGAACACCGTGTGGACGCCGTACTGGTTGTAAAGCTTGTGGACCCCGCGGGACCAGTACTGGTTGGTCACGCCACCGCTGTAGTTAGGTCCCCCGTAGATGCACGCGGCACCGGACGGACAGCCGTTGGTGGCCGCCGAGGCCGGCGACGCCGACAGAACCCCCGTACCGAGCGCCAGCAGCGCCGTCGCCGCCACCGCCGCGACCTTGCTCCGGATCGGCGTACGCGTCATGGATGCCTCCTCGATAGTTCTGGAACGGCCGGCGTGTGGCGGGCGTGTCGCCAGCGTGAGCCTGGCGCCGCACAGAGGCCGAGGTGTTTTGACGGTAAGTCGGCGTCACTTCGATCCACACCCAAGACAACTGAGGTTGACTGGACTGACTGTGCGCCTTCCAACGGATGTCGTTTGTCGGCGAGTTCGGATGTCAGTTGGAGGCCGGGGAGCCGCCGAGTACGGACCGCGCGGGCACGCTGGTACGCATGACCGACGCAGAGTGGGACGACTACCGGCACCGGCTCGCCAAGCGCTTCGCGTGACTGCCGGGCAGTCTCCCGCATGCCAGGCATGCAGGCTCCTAGCGGCTGTTTCTGCCGTTCGTCGGACTGCTCATGGTCGACATGCAGACCCTTGGCCAGTCGGGCCATGGTGAAGGCAGAGGAAGAACCCACCCCAGCGTTGGGAGGGAACATGCAACCCGAGTACGACCTCACAGACGCCCAGAAGAAGGCCTACGAAGATAACAAAGCCAACTTCGGTGATCTCGAGAAGCAGATACGCAGCTTCGAGGAGGCCGCCAACTCACGGCTGGCCGCCAGCGGCCTGCGCTTCGACCCCGATGCCCCGTACTGCTACCTGTGCCCCTGCCACGAGTTCGAAAGCAGCACCACCCGCTGCGCCAGGAGCACCTGCGGTCACTCCATGACCAGCCACCACGGCTTCCGCTGACCTCGAACTCGCCCAGGCGATCGTCACGCACGCGTACTGGAGCAGCCTCACCCCGGCCGACGTCCTCGCGGCCCGTGACGGACTCAAACATCACCATGAGCAGATGGCCGATGCCTCCAGCTAGTGCCGCATCAGGCAACGTTCGCCCTGGGCGGTCTGCGACGATGGCGCCATGGACGAGGAAGTCATTCCCATTCTTCGCGTCGAGGACGCTGCGGCGGCGGTTGCCTGGTACGAGCGACTGGGCTTCGCCAAGCAGTGGGAACACCGCTTCGAACCGGGACTTCCCGCGTTCGTCGAGGTCGCCCGGGGCGGGGTGCGGTTGTTCCTGTCGGAGCACAAGGGAGACGCCCGCCCCGACACGTTGGTCTACCTCCGCGTTCGTGATGTCGAGGCCATCGCCTCCGAGTTCGGTGTGCAGGCGAAGGATGCTCCGTGGGCGCGTGAGATTGAGCTGCGCGACCCTGACGGCAACCGGCTTCGGATCGGCACGCCGACGGAATGACCCTCGCCGGCAGCGCGCGGCAGGGAAGCTGTGCTGGTGGCTGAGCGAGTACGCGTCCGCGAGATCGATGACGACGAGGGACAGCGCCTGCTGCGGATCATCCGCCGGGGCAGCGGGTCGGTGGTGACGTGGCGGCGGGCGCAGATGGTGCTGCTGTCCGCGCAGGGCATGCCCGTGGCGAAGATCGCCGAGGTGACGTTCACCAGCACAGACCGGGTCCGGGATGTGATCCACAACTTCAACGCCGACGGCTTCGACTCCCTCTACCCGAAGTACAAAGGCGGTCGGCCCAGGAAATTCACCCTGCCCGAGCGGCGCGAGATCAAGAAGATCGCCAAGTCCAGGCCGGCCGAGCACGGTCTGCCGTTCTCGACCTGGAGCCTGGCCAAGCTGGCCGACTTCCTGGTCGCCGAGGGGGTGGTCGACGACATCAGCCACGAGGGCCTTCGGGTCCTGCTCCGCGAGGAGGGCGTGTCGTTTCAACGCATAAAGACCTGGAAGACCTCCCGCGATCCCGACTACGCCGCCAAGAAAGCCCGCGTCGAGCACCTCTACGCGATCGCCGACGGCGAGGTCATACCCGAGGACGGCGAGCCCGAAGTCGTCTTCTGCCTGGACGAGTTCGGCCCGTTCAACCTCCAGCCCCACCCCGGCCGGCAGTGGGCCGAGCGCGGAGGACGGCACAAGGATCCCGACCGGGAGCCGAGGCCCCGCAGGCGGGCGACCTACACCCGCCCGCACGGGGTCAGGCACCTGTTCGCCGCCTACGACCTCGGCAAGGACAAGCTCTACGGCCACATCAAGCCGAAGAAGAACCGGACGAGGTTCCTGGAGTTCTGCCGCTACCTGCGCAGCCTCTACCCGCTGGAGATCCGCATCGCGATCGTGCTCGACAACTTCTCCCCGCACCTGACCACGAAGAAGGACAGCCGGGTCGGCGACTGGGCCGCGGCCAACAACGTCGAGTTCGCCTACACGCCTACGAACAGCTCGTGGCTGAACCGCATCGAGGCTCAGTTCACCGCCCTGCGCTACTTCACCCTCGACGGCACCGACCACGCCAGCCACAAGGAGCAGGGCAGCGTGATCCGCCGCTACATCATGTGGCGAAACCGTCACGCCGACGATCAACGGGGGGCCGTCGATGAATTAGTGGGGCGTGTCGCGGTCGTTCGTGGTGGATGTCGCGTGCATGACGTAGCCGGCGAGGTCGCTGGGGTCGATCAGGCGGGCGGGGATGGGTTCCGGGCGGTGGCCCAGGTCTTCCAGGAGGGGACGGACCTGCTTGATCAGGGCTCTTGCCTGGTTCTCGCCGACGCGGAAGAGGTAGGCGATCAACGAGGTGGACAGGCCACGCTGGTCGAGGACGGCGGCCCAGATGATGTTCTCGGTGGTGAGCTTGCGGTGCCGGGGCCGCTGCCGGGGCCGCAGGCCATCGAGGAGGTCGCGGACGGCGACTGTGATCCGGTCCAGGTCGTGGCGTTCCAGGCCGGTCAGGAGGGGATGGGTGGCCAGGGTCGCGCCGAAGGTGTGTGCGTGACGGGGATGGGATCTGCGGCCGGGCGGGTGGAGGGGAACGTCGGGGACGCCGGGTTGGGGCGGGATGGTGTAGTTCCACTCGCCGTGGAAGTCCTCGGGGTGGATCGTGAGGGCGGCTGCGTGCTGCTCGCTGATCTCGATTCCGGTGGGGTAGCTGCCGGTGTCCAGGCGGGCAGTGACGGCCAGTCCGGTGCGGGTAGTGGTCGAAGAGATCAGGTTCAGCGCGGTCTCGTAGCTGGTCAGCGGGTGGGCGCGCCAGTTGAGGGAGACGAAGGAGAACAGCCGGTGCTCGACCCTGTTCCACTTCGATGTTCCAGGCGGTAGGTGACACACGCTGATGGCGAGTCCTGTTTCGGTGGCCAGGACGGTGAGGTTGGCCTTCCAGGCTTTGGCGCGGGAGCTGTTGGAGCCGCCGCCGTCCGCGGTGATCAGCAGCCGCTTCGCGTCCGGGTAGGCGGCCCGTCCTTCCTCCCTCCACCAGCGGCGCAGGCAGGCCACCGCGAAAGCGGCGGTGACGATGCAGGCGCTCGTGGCCGAGCGGGACTGGCTGACGGTGGTCCTGCTGCCCGGGTATGCGCCCGAGCTCAACCCGGTGGAGGGCCGGTGGGCGCATATCAAGCGGAGCCTGGCCAACCTGGCCGCCTGCACCCTCAGCGAGCTGGAGACTCTGCTCCGCCAGCGGCTCAAGGCGATGCAGTACCGGCACAGCATCCTCGGCGGATTCCTCGCCGGGACGGGCCTGACTCTCGACAGACCGGACGGACCCTAATACGCCGAAGTCAGTAAGGCGCGGGGATCGTTCACCGGGGAGCACCTGCGGCGGGCGGTGGAGGCATCGGCCGTCACCGTGCCGGCGTGAGCTCCCCGGTGAGCGGGACGCCCGGGAGCGCCGTGTTGCTGACGACGGCGAGGCGCGGGCCGCCCGGGCCGTGCTGCCACTGCCCGCCGACCAGCGGCAGCAGGGCGATGTTCGGGGTCGGCCCGCGGGTCCAGTCGAGAGTGCCGGCGATGGTGTCGAGGGTCGTGCCGGCGAGGGCCTGCGCGACGGACGCCCGGTCGGTGGGATCGGCCGCGACGGTGAGGGCGTGGTGGGCGGTCTCCACGAGGGCGTGGGCGAGGCCGAGGGGCTGGAGCCAGCCGGCGCCGGTGGCCTGTCGGTAGGCGTGGGCGAGTTCGGCGCAGGTGGTGCCGTCCAGGCTGGAGCGGTAGGGGTGGCCGGGGCTCCAGTAGACGAGGGTGGCCACGCGCGCGTCGGCGAGTTCGCCGTGGACGTCGGGGGCGGGGGTGGTGTGGGTATGCGGGTAGGTCAGCCAGCGCGAGCAGGTGATCAGCCGCGGACGCAGCCCCGCCTCTCGGGCCTGGCGGTGGAAGAGGGCCAGGTCGGTGGCGGTGGCGGCGCTGGTGACGAGGCCGGCACCGTGCTCCCGCAGCCGGCCGACCTGTGCGTGGAAGCCGTCGGCCGGTTCCCGGTAGGCGCCGAGGTCGACCAGGGTGTGCCCGCGCGGGGACGTCACCGGGGCGAAGCCGTACCGGTCGTGGCGCAGCAGCCGGCCTTGCAGGTCGTCGTTCCACAGGCACCCGACGGCGCCTGTGTCGTCGACGCGCTCCCACAGGTCGGCGAAGACGGCGGCGATGTCGTCCAGTCCCCACGCGAAGTGGTACGTCCACCGGAAGCGGTGCCCCGGCTCGGCACCGCGCGCGTCGACGTACGCCTGCCACGGGAACGTGGTCGACACACAGGGGACCCGGGCCTCTTCACAGGCGTCGGCGACGGCGGGCAGCACCCGGGTCCCGGCCATGGTGAGCACCAGATTCGCCCCGTCGGTGTCGGCCAGGTCCCGTACGGCCTGCCGGGCCGCGTCAGGATCCGAGCGGCTGTCGCGCACGGCGACGGTCACGTCGTGGCGGCGGCCGCCGTTGCGGACGTGCGCGAGCACGGGCGCGAGCTCGCGCAGCACATAGGACAACGGTGACCCGAGAGGGGCCAGTCGACCCGTCAGTGGCGCTACCACGCCCACACGCAAGGAAGTTGACGGCATCGAGGCCCCTCTCTTCACTGAATCGGTGCGGCCGTCAGTGGCCGGAGCGGTCCTTGGTCACGCAGGTGGTCTTGCTGAACGCGGCCACCGTCTCGTTGCCGCAGTTGTTGCTGTGGCCGGAGGCGTTCCGGGCGAAGAGCAGGTTGGACAGGACGCCGCCGCTCGGACCCGCCTGGTCCCCCCCGCCCTTGCCGTCGTCCTCGGCCACGCAGGTGCGCTCCTTGAACAGCGCCACCTTGCCCGTGCCGCAGAGGTTGGCGTGGCCGGAAGAGTTCCTGCCGGAGAGGTTGGACAGCACACCGCCCGCCCCCGCGTCGCCGTCCCCGGCATGGGCCGTGGCCATGCCGGCGGGAACAGCCATCAGCATCCCCACGATCGAGGCCGCTACCGCGATACGCCGCGTGCCGTACATCTCTGTCGGTTTCCTTCCGCTGGATCGGTCCCGGCCGGTCGGCCGGGAGCACTTCGACCAACGACGCCTCGGAAGATCGGCATGGGCCGCGACCAGGTGAATCATCTGCAAGACGGTTGATCAGGTACTCCGACGGGATGCCGGGGCCGCGGGCGTTGACACGTCAAGGACCGGTTCGCGCCGTGACCGATGGGGTGGTTTGGCGCTCCGCCGACCGCTCATGCGTGCGGGCCCGCGAAGAGGGATGTGGGGGTGGCGCGGGCCACCGGGAGGGGACGAAATGGCCGACAGCACGGTTCTGGAGGCGGTGCTCGATGTCCATCTGGTGCAGCCCGACGTCGTGACGAAGGTCGCCGTCGACGTCGCCCGCGATGCGGCCGGCCGGTGGCAGCACCCGGCCCGGCCGCACCTCGTCCGTAGGGACGTCGACGTTCAGCAGGTGCCGCTGTTCGGCGAGGACGGCAGCAGCACCTCGTCATGAGTCGGGTTGAGCCGTGGCCGGCTCCGTGGTCGGTCCGACTACGGCACTGAGTTCCTGGCGCAGATCCAGGTAGCAGCGCAGCCGGACGCCCGGCTCGCCCGCGTCGTGTGCTCCGCTGTCGCCGTCGCCCACCGGTCGGCGAGCAGCTGCTGGAAGGCGAGCGCAGCGGCGTCGGCGGCGACGTCGACGACGACCAGGCCCGGTCGGCTTACGTGCGTCTCGTTGATCGGGTCCCTGTACGGCACGACGCCCGGCGTCCCCGGAGGGCTGCGCCCGGTCCTGCTCCAGGGCGTCGGGGATGCGCACGGCGCAGCTGCGTGCCTCGGGCTCCTCGGGGATGTGCCCATCGTCCTCCGCCGCGAGGTTCATGAACCGTGCCGGTGTACCACTGGAAGCGACGGAGGGGCGACCCGGCTGAGGTGCCCTGCCGAGCTGCCCACGCCGGGCCGCCGTCGACCGACCGGCAGAAGCCGCCCAGGGCGCCGGTCACATAGGGGGACGTGACGGGGCACTCGTGTCCTCCCGACCAATCAAGGGAGCCGACTCGTGATCATTGCGGCAGTTGTTGGAGCGTGTGTGGTCCTGGCCGCGCTGGCCTTCTTCGTCCCGCGTCTCTCCCGCCACCCCGAACGCGGCACGCAGCGTTCGCTCGGTGTCGGCGCGCGGGCCGGCGGCAAGGCGCCCGGCGTCCTGGGCAGGCTTTTCAGCAAGCCGTTCCAGACGAGTTCCCGCGCTGTGGGCCGTAGCGGCTCGGCCGGCCGTCGCACCCGTGGCCGCATGCCCTTCTGACCTCGGCGTCCTCAAGAGCAACGACAAACGTCGCGCCCGGCTGGAAACCATGCGCAGTCTGTTGTCGCGCATGGACCACACCAGCAAGGATCCCGAGGCGGTCGGTACCCCCGCCCCGCTCATCGTCGGCGCCGCCAGCACCCTCCTGGAGCCCGGCGAGGAGGACACCACTCTTTCGCCCACTCCTCTGTCCCACCGCACCAGCGGGCCCGGCAGCCACCCTGAATCCACCTGACGACCGACCGCCGCAGTCGTCCGGCTGTACGGTTCTCCCGGCGGCAAGATCGCGTTCCTCATCTGGCCGTACGAACGACAGGAGGAGACGTTCTCGATGGGGACCGTTGTGCACGTCCCGCAGACGCGGGACATGATCGGGGACGAGCTTTCCGGAGACGAGGCGCTCACCGCGCTGAGGCACTACGGAGGCCGCCGACTGCTCCTCGACGCGTTCGCCCGGTTCCGCTACGCCGACGGCTTCACCAACTCCCGTTCGCTCGCGTTCCAAGTCGTCCTGGGCTTGGTGCCGTTCACCATCGCGCTGGTCGGCGTGGCCACCACCGTGCACACGGAGAGCGTGGGGCGGATCATCGAACTCACCCTGGGCCAGATCGTGCCGGGCGCCAGTGCGAGTCTGGTCGAGGACGCTCTGGACACCACCGCGCGCAGCGCCGGTTCCGGAGTCTGGAACGCCGTCGCCATGTGGCTGGGACTGGCCTTCGCCGTACTCAACCTCACCTCGGCGATGGGGCAGGTCGAACGAGGCGCCAACCGCATCTACGGCATCGAACGCGACCGGCCGTTCCTGACCAAGTACGGGCGGTCCCTGCTCCTCGCCCTCGCAGCGGGCATGCCGATGGTCCTGGGGTTCCTCGTGCTCGTCGCCGGGGATGCCATCGGGAACGCGGTGGTGGAGGCCCTCGGCTGGCCCCGGGAGCGGCTCGACTGGTGGAGGCCCCTGGAAGTGCCACTGGGCGTGGTACTCGCTTGGGTCGCGTCGGCGGTGATCTTCCGCTGGGCTCCGCGCAGGGACCAGCCGGGCTACACATGGCTCGCGTTCGGCTCGGCGGTCCACCTGGTCCTGTGGATCACGGCCACGTGGCTGCTGGCGCTCTACGTCGCCAAGAGCGGATCATTCGGCGCCGTGTACGGACCGCTGACGGCGTTCGTAGCCCTGCTGCTGTGGGCCAACCTGACCGGTGTGGCGCTGTTCCTGGGCATCGCGTTCGCCGCACAGCTCGAAGCGGCCCGGGCCGGAATCACCGAGGCCGTGCAGCCGGATCCAGGACCAGGGCCGTGACCCCGGACCGTGGAGCTCCGAGACGTCCTTGCCGCCTGAATGACGGACCGCCAACAGCTACGCAGGGGGTGTCACCGCCACGACCAGGGCAGGCGCGCGCGTCGATCCCGGCGAGTCGGAGTGCCACACAGCACGGGCGGTGTTCCCCCGGTCAGACCGCCGTCCATCCAGTACGCCGCTTGCCGAGCACGCCGACGCGCAGCCCGGCAGGGGCCGTCGCAGTGTGAAGGTACTGGATCTACGAGTTGAAGTTACGGACAGCTCGCTGCTGTGACAGGGGCAGGTGGGCTACTTCCCAAGGCGCGCCGTGACCATGACCGTGAAAGGCGACGGCCCGAGACACGGATTCGGCCTCAACCCCGACCAGGTCGACGCCGTGTGCCAGCGCGAGGACCTGGCCGACCTAAGCGGCTCTCCAAAAGTTCTGCGCGTAACTCTTCGGTAGCCAGGGTGAGGTCCAGGGTGCGGCGGTGGTCAGCATCTGGGTGGGTGAGCGGTGCCGGAAGAAGGCGTGGACCTGGCGCCGGCGGCCCGGCCAGGTGACGGCGGTGTTGGCGAGATGGGCCTTGAGTACGGCCCAGATGCGTTCGACGGGATTGTCGTGCGGGCTGTAGCGGGCGCCGAACAGCAGGTGCAGGCGGGGGTGGTCGGCCAGCCAGTCGGTCACCGCCTTCGCGTGGTGGATGCTGTCGTTGTCGCAGATCACCGCGACGGCGGGGGCAGTTGGACAGGCGGTCAGCAGCGCGCGGAGGAAGGCGGTGAACTCGGCGGCGGTGCGGCGGCCGAGGGCGTAGTGCCAGGTGCCGGTGGCCATCTCCAGGGCGCCGAAGACGGTCGCCTGTCGGTTCTTGCCCGGGGTGGCCACCTGTTGGCGCATCCCGCGCGGGATCCAGCTCGCCCGCACCTGCGGCAGGAGGTGCAGGTGGGTCTCGTCCTCGGCGAGGACCACCGCGCCGCGGGGCAGGGCCGCGATCCGGCGGCGCAGGGCGGCGAGGGTGCGTCTGCGCTCGGGGTCGCCCCGGGCCGTCAGGCGGGGCCGGCGCCAGGCCGCCTGCTTGCGCACCCGCCGGTACAGGGTGTGCGGACTCATCCTGGGGTGGCCCAGGCGGTGTTGGATCCGGGGGACGGTCCACGGCCCGGGGCGGGTCAGCAGGCGGCGGATACGCTCGCCCAACCGCGGCCCGCCGAGCCGGGGGCGCCCCGGGCGGAGGCGGTCGGCCAGGCCCGCGACGCCTCAGCGGTGTAGCGGTGGATCCAGCGGCGCACCGTGGCCGGGTGGCAGCCGAGCAGCTCGCCGATCTCGTCCGCGGTCAGGCCGGCCGCGGACAGCAGCACCATCACCGCGCGGGTGGCCTCCCGCCACCGGTGGTGCAACAGGTGGTACAGGTGTGTGTACGCCGGGGCGGAAGGGTTGGCGAACACGGATGCCGGGCGCATACTGACCTTGACCTCGCCGGTTTTGTCGTAGTTTCGTCAACCTCGACACAACACCCGGCGAGGTCTTTGCGCCATCGAGGTCATCGCGCCCGGCCGACGCCGTCCCGGATTCCGCGCAGAACTTTTGGAGAGCCGCTTAGTCGCCGCCAACACCCCACTCGGGCCCGACCAGGCCGCCGAACGTCTCGGTGTGAGGCGAGTCGAGTTCGACCACATGCGAACCCTGGGATGGATCAAGCCCACCGAGTGGCGCGAGGTGCGGTACGACAACGCCCGAGCGACGGGCGCCTGTACCGCTCCGGGTCTCCCGCCCCTCGCCGCCCCTGGAGACCGCACGGTCCAAGCTGACCCACGCTCAGCTGGCCATCTCGCGGTCGTCATCGAGGGGTGCTTCGACCGCATCGACCAGGCGGCCCTGATGGAGGGCAGATCAAGATGCCGTGGATGACGGGGAGTTCGCATGGTCCGGCCTCGGCCCTTGGGCCTGCAGGCGTGGGTGCATCCGGTCCCCGGCCAGTGCCTCGGCGTCGGCCGTAGCGGCTGGTGTTGCAGACCGTGGTGTGCTCGGAAGCGTTGCAGGCCAAGCATCACCCGGGCACCAGCCTGCAACGCCGCCGCTACCGTGACCCTCAGGCCGCCACCGGTTCCGCCGCAAGGAACCCTTCCACGGCCTTCCCCGCGCGGCGGTCGAACTCGGTGTACTGTGCCTCGCGCTCGGCTCCCGCGACCGCGTCGCCGACCAGCAGATTACCCTCGGCGTCGAGGCGCTGAGGGCGCTCCTCGGCGTCGGGGAGCAGGGCGACGGAGGAGTGGGAGAACCCGCAGTAGTAGGCGATGCCCTCGCTCAAGTTGGTCTCCAGCACGGCCTGCATTCCCTCCGTGATGGGGTCGTCGGAGGTGGCACCGGCCAGGCCCAGCCACAGCATGCGCTTGCCCGCCAGGCGAGGCTTGCTGCGACCGTAGGCGAATCCGTAGTTCCACACGCGATCGATCCAGCCCTTGAGGAGGGCGGGCACGCTCTGCCAGTACACGGGGAACACGGCGACGACGACATCGGCGTCGAGAATGCGCTGCATATGGGCCCGGACTTCGTCCGAGTACGGCTTCTCCCGGTTGCCCCAGTCAGGCTGGTCCGCCACGTTCATCCGCGGGTCGAATCCCTCGGCGTGCAGGTCGAGCAGGTCGACGACGTATCCGGCGGTCTCAAGTTGCGCAACGGTACGGCGGGCGGTGTGCGCGGTGAGGGAATCGGTGCGGTGGTGTGCGATGACCACAAGGGCGGTTCTGGCTGCGCTGTCGAGGTGCGACATGGTCTCTCCTGGCTGATCTCGGTCGGTTCTGCCAGTCCAGTACACCCATGATCGATTGGATGATCCATGGGAGAAACGCTCCGCTGCATAGGAGTTCGTCTACGATGGCGCCCGTGGATCCTTTGAGTTCTCTGCTCAGTGGCATCCGGGCCGAGGGCTCGGTCGTCAGTCACGCCGTGCTGGAAGCGCCCTGGACCATCCGCTTCGCCGACGGCGCCCCGCTCACCATGGTGAGCGTGCTGCGTGGCGGCGGCACCCTGCTGCTGCCCGACGGCACCGAACAAGCGGTCGGCGTCGGCGACACGGCCATCGTGCGCGGCCCCGACCCGTTTCACCTCGCGGATCGGCCGACCTCCTGCAACCGCCCACACGTCGAGTACGAAATCGCCTGCTTCACAGAGGATGCCGCATGCACCGCCCAGGACCTCGGCGGCATCCGCTGGGGCAACGATCCGGACGGAGCGACCGCACTGATCGTGGGCGCCTACCGCGCATCGGGCCATCGCCATCAACGACTGCTGCGCGCCCTGCCACCCGTACTGGTGATCAACGAGGACACCGAGGTTTGCGCCTGGCTGGAGACAGCCGCCGCCGACGCCGCCCTGCGCTCGGCCGGCTCGCAGGCGCTGATGGACCGACTCCTGGACTGGGCCCTGGTGTGCACGCTGCGCACCTGGTTCGAGCAGGCAGGCCCGGACGCCCCCGACTGGTATCGCGGCCTGGCCGAACCGATCCTCGCCCCCGCCCTCCAAGCCTTCCACGCCCGGCCCTCCCAGACGTGGACGGTAGCGGCGCTCGCCGCCGAATCCGGCGTCTCCCGGGCGCTGTTTGCCAAACGCTTCACCGAGGTGATGGGCCGCCCGCCGCTGACCTACCTCACCGAATGCCGCATGGACGAGGCCGAGGCACTCCTGTCCGACACCGACTTCGCCATCGCTCAGATCGCCAAGTCTGTCGGCTACGCCGATGCCTTCGGCTTCAGCGCCGCCTTCAAACGCCATCGGGGCCTGAGCCCCAGCGTCTTCCGCGCCGCGGCGTCCTGACGTCCCACACCCCCGGGTAGCGGATGTCGCCGAAGACCACGGGCGGCCACCCCAGCACACCGAGACTGGCGTGGTACGAGATGACGCTGTCGGCTACGCCGGCGGTCCGGGCGTCTTCCACGAACACGGCCATCATGACCGCGCTGTCCTTGCCGCCGGACAACTGGGGTGCGACGAGGTCGTAGGAGGTCAAATCGGGGGTGCTGAGCGGGCAGTTGGCGGGACGCGAAGGCATGTCAGCTTCAGTGAGTCGAGAGTGGGCGGTGGGACTGGGTGCACAGGGCGGCGTGCAGCCCGAGGCGACGGCTACGCCGGGGCCTTCGCCCAGGCGGCTGTCGGTTGAGGTGGGCCATGAGCTCGCGGTTGGCCGCGCGGGCGGCGGCGAGGTCGTCGTCGCGCTCCTGGAGCTTGAGTTCCAGGTCGACGACCTGCTGTTCGAGGGTGGTGATGCGGGCCTGGAGCTGTTCGGTGTCGTCGAGGACGATGGCCAGCGGGCGATGACAGCGACGCTACAGGCGAAACCGGCAGCCACCAGAGAGCAACATCCATGCTCCGGGCCGGATCGCGCGCCCGGACGGCATCAATCAGCGTGCACAACGACAACAGTCGCCCTCCCAGTACCCAGGCCATTTCAGTCGTCATCAGCCGCGCTTCCGGCCGTCCACCAAGTGCGGGCCCCCAGAGGGGTCGTGCTCCTCGGGCCACCGGTCTCCGACGCGCGAGATGCGGAGCCAACCTCTCACCCGGCGCCGTGCGACGGGCGGCGCGGAGACCTCGCCGACACACAAACGCGCAATATCCAGGCTGAGCAAGCTCGCCACGGACTGCCCTGACACCACGTCCGGACGCTGTCCCCAGGACCCCGGCTGGGTCGTGCCACATGCTGCTCTACCCACAGCATGAGCCACGCCGCCGGACAGTGCAGTTCCCGCCAGCGCGCGTACACGCGGGTGCATCAGCTTCATCGCAGTGTCGGCGCGTGTGCGACACCTTCGGTCGCCCGCTCGCGCTGCTACGCCGTTGGAGCCAATCCTCAAGCCGACGGGCTTCCGGGCCCGGCCCGGAGGGGAAGACCCAGCGTTGTGACAGGCCATGTAGCAGGACACGTAATTCCGTACGAGGTGCAGGGCAACGGTTCGGAGCGGGTCCTCGCACTCCACCACTGGCTCAGCGACAGGTCGAGTTTCGGCGATCTGCGGCGGTACCTGGACGGGAGCGCGTTCAGTTACGCGTTCGTGGACTGCCGTGGGTACGGCGAGGCGATGGACACCCCCGGCACGTACACGATGGAGGAGGTCGCGGCGGACGCCCTCGCCGTGGCCGACGACCTCGGCTGGAACACCTTCTCGGTCATCGGTCACTCCATGGGCGGCAAGGCGGCCCAGCTGATGCTGCTGGACGCCCCCTTGCGGGTCCGCTCGATCGTCGGCATCTCGCCGGTACCCGCGTCCGGGTTCCCGCTCGAAGGGGAGATGTGGGAGCTGTTCGTCGGGGCCGTGGAGGATTCCGGCAATCGCAGGACGATCTTTGACGTCACCACCGGCAGTCGGCACGACGATGCATGGCTGGATGCCAGGGTGAGCGGCTCGGAACGCTCCTCGTCGGCTGCCCTGCGTTCGTACCTCGAATCCTGGACTCGCGGCTCCGACATCCACGAGCGGCTCGAGGGAAATCCGACCCCGGTGCTTGTCGTGGCTGGTGCGAACGACCCGGCGATGGGCCCTGACACCATGCGGTCCACCTGGCTGCAGTGGTATCCGAACGCCGAACTCGAGGTTTTCAACGACGCCGGCCACTTCGCCCCGGATGAGAGCCCAGAGGCCCTGGCGACAGTGGTCGAAAGATTCCTCCGCCGGTAGCTTCCGCGTGGAGCGGCGTCGGCACGTACCCAGTCACCGCTTCCGTCGGACCCGGCCAAGCCCACCTGGGAACAGCGCCCAGCTCGCGGAGCTGGGCCTCGGATGGGCCGCGTAGGGGTCTGGAGATTGATGGTCGACGCCCTGGTCGTGGTGGACGGTTCGCAGGGACGTCACGGGCAGGATCGCTCGGTAGCATGCAGCACCCGCCCGGCCGAGGTGCGGGGCTGATCGCGCTCGAGGAGCCTTTGTGTCCAGCCGTATCCAGCCGGTCCGCCCCGGCGATCCTGATCACATAGGCCCCTACCGCGTCGTCGGGCGGCTCGGGACGGGCGGCATGGGCACCGTGTATGCCGCGCTCGATGCCTCTGGAGTGCGGATGGCCGTCAAAGTCGTCCATCCCGCCCAGGCGGCGGACGACGAGTTCCGGGCACGTTTCCGCCGGGAGGTGCGACTCTCCCGACAGGTCACGGGCCCCTGCCTGGTGCCGGTGCACGATGCCGACACCGACAGCCCCGCTCCGTGGCTGGCCACTCCCTTTGTGCCCGGACCCACCCTCGACCAGCACCTGGCCGCCAGCGGCGCCCTGCACGGGGCGCAGCTGTACGCGTTGGCCGCCGGAACCGCGGCCGCGCTCGCCGCAGTGCACCAGGCGGGCATCGTGCACCGGGATGTGAAACCGCAAAACGTCATCCTCGCCCCGGCCGGCCCCCGGGTCCTGGACTTCGGCATCGCCCACGCCCTGGACGGCACCTCGGTGACCCGCACCGGCGTGATGACCGGCACTCCCGGATGGATCAGTCCCGAGCACTACCGCACCGGTGAAGTGGGCCCCGCAGGGGACGTATTCGCCTGGGGCGCACTGATCGCCTACGCCGCAAGCGGACGCCTCCCCTTCGGTACCGGCGCCCCCGAGGCCGTCGCCTTCCGCATCATCTCCGCCGAGCCAGACCTGGAAGGCGTGCCCGGTGACCTTATGGCTCTGGTCGAGCAGGCGCTGGCCAAGGAGCCCGGCGAGAGGCCGACCACCGCCGAACTCAGCCGCGCCTGTACGGCGCTGCTCGCCTCACAGGCCACGGCCGCTGCCCCGCGCAATCAGGAGCAGCCGACACCGGTCTCCGATCTGGTGAGCGCCCACTGGGAACTCCCCCACGAGGACGACCACACCCGGCCCACCACTGCCCCACCGCGCCGCCGGGGCAAGCTGACGGTCGCCGCCCTTGCGGCCGCTGTCCTCGCGGGCGTCGTCGGTGGAGCCATCGCCGCATCGGTCAACTCCCGGTCCCATCAGCCGGATCAGACAGCTCCCTCCGCGCCGAGCAGCCAGACGAAGACCCCCTCAAGCACACCCACCACGGCTGACCCCAGCGGCAGCCGGCGCCAGGCCACCCCGTCGCGCTCCCCGACTGCTCCCGTGGTGGAGCCTGCACGCCAGACTGCTCCCTCGCCCGCCTACACCCGCAGTGATGACGCGCAGCCCAGCGTCGAGGAGTGGGCCGAGGCGCGCGTCCCGGCTACAACTGCGGAGAAGACCGCCCAACGGATCCGCAGCGAAGCCACTCAGGCCCTCCGCTCGCTGGGCTACACGGACGACAGCGTGGCCGTCACCTTCAACCCAAAGGCCCAGACCATGTTCGTCACCTTCGGCCCCGGTACCTACCTCGAAGGTGAGGATTACCGCGACGACCTGGGCTGGACTGAGGTCAGGCGCTCGCTGATGTTCGGCAGCTGTGCGGAGGCACAGCAGAACTTCCATGACGACATCACCTGGCCCTACGGCCGCGCCGCTCTCGTCTACCGAGAGTCCATGGCCAGCCCCGCCATCGCCGACTTCCGAGACGTCACCCACACCGACAGCTGTCGCGTGTGACCAGCCGCGTGAAGGCTCCCCCTACGCATCGGACCTGGACCACGGCCAGCGACGGGCCCGTGTCCTACTTGCCGCTAAGGAGGCACTCCAGCCGAGATGCGGTCTGTGGATCCGTTCAGGTTGCCCGGCGGAGCTCCACGACGACGCTCTCGCCGGTCACCTTCGGCAGGAATACCGGCCGTGCGACATGAGACACACTTGGGCGGATGAGCAGCGAGGCGGCCCCCCGAAGCGGGCGCGTGCACCCAGTACCCAGTCCCACCACGGTGAGGCGGCTGTACGGGACGGCACTGCGGTGCGGGTTCCCTGAGTGCGTCGAGCCGTTGTACCGGGTCAGCACGTACACCGGCGAGCAGGTCCTCAACAGCGAGGTGGCGCACATTCACGCGCGCCGGGAGAACGGTCCCCGCTGGGATCCGCACATGTCCGCGGAGGAGAACCGCAGCGACGCCAACCTGATCTTGATGTGCCAGGCGCATGCCAAGGAGATCGACGACTCTCCCGAGCGGTTCCCGGCGGATCTGCTGCGCGATTGGAAGCGGATCCAGCTGCTCGAATGCGAGGAGACTGTCGGCCGGCCACTGACGGATGCCGAGGCCGCGCAGGTCCTCGAGCGCTCATTCGGAGCCGACCAGCTCGTCGCGGTCGTCGCCGCTGTGGTGCCGTTCTCGGCCAGGTCGCGGTCCCGGCAGGAGGCACTGGATCTTGCCGGACGTGAGGCGCGAGCTCGCCGGCTGGTGCAGCTGGGGCCCGTCCCGGCGCAGCGCCGTGAGGCAGTCCTGGCGTGGATGTCGCAGCACGCCGGGCCCGCGCTGGTGGTTTCGGCGGGCCAGGTGCGGGTGCTGGTGGGGCCGATGGGCGCGGGCAAGAGCGAACGCGCCTTGCGGTGGTGGGAGGAGGGCCTGAAGGTCGCCGAGGCCGACGCTGAGGTCGAGGTTCCTGTGTGGGTGCCGGCCCGTTCGATCACCTCCACGCTGGCGGCTGCGGTCACCGACGCGATCGGGGGCGACCCGAAGAGGCCATGCCGGGTGGTGGTCGACGATCTCGACGGCGTCTCGCCCCGGCAGGCCGACCAGCTCCTGGACGAGGCGCGGCGCCTGGTCGTCGTCTGGCCGGCGATGCGCGTGCTGGCGACCGGCCCTCCCGGGATGTCCGTGGCGCCCGAGGAACTCCTGACCACCGTGCCATGGCCGCTGGAGCGCGGTGTCGACCTCCTGCGGTGTGTTCTCGGTGAGGAGCCGCCGCGGGCGGTATGGACGCCGGAGGCCCAGGAGCTGCTGACCAGCCCGCTGCTGGTGCTGGCCATGGCCGCGCGCATCGCCAGTGGAAGGAGCATCGACGTGTCGCCCCTGCAGCTGCTGTCCGGCCTCGCCGCAGACATCATCGCGCGGGAGCGGCCGCAGACCAGCGAGCAGACGTGGGAACGGCTCGGCGGGCTGGCCGCCCGCATCCTCGCCTCTCCCGAGTCGGTGCCCGCTGCTTCGGTGGGTACGGAGCCGGAGGTGTGGTCCTTGACAGAGACCGGGCTGGTCGTCCACGACGAGACCGGTCTGCGGTTCGCCCTGCCGGTATTCGAGCATCATTTCGCCGCTCAGGCGCTGCGCTCTGGGATGGTCGCCTTGGAGGATGCCGCCGGGCCGCGCGCATTCCCCCGTTGGAGGTACGCGATCGCCTTCGTCGTCTCCTCCGCGCCGGGCGGGGATGCCGAGCAGTGGATGCTCCGCCTGGCCAGGACGAATCCCGCCGCCGCGTCCTGGGTCCTCGACGAGATCGACCTCCGCCATCCCGCTGCGCCACACGGCCATCCCGGGAACGACACCGATCCGTCACTGGGCGCCGGGCAGTGGCTGCGCGAGGCCGCCCAGGCGTTCCTGGACGGCTTCGGAGCCTGCGGCCCGCATCTGGCGCGCCATGACGACGGCCGACTTGTCCAGTGGGGCGTGCGCCTGCGCGGCGAGTGGATGGCCGTCTACGAGGCTCGGGAAGCGACCAAGCCGGAACTGCTCCGCCTCCCCGACGAGGCCCTGTACACCGGCGCCCTGGCCTCAGGCTGGCGAGCGGGAACCCAGTTCCCGTTCCCCAGTCGGCCCCTGGGACGGTGGCGATGGTCCCGTAACAAGCTGCGTGAGCCCCTGACCAGGATGCTCAGGCTGCGCCGTCTGCCCCTGCCCCCGCGCTCCCCGCTGGCCGACGAGCGCATGTGGGTCCTGGCCCAGCAGATCATGACGATCAAGCATCTGCGGTGGAACCGCATCATCCCGCTGCCGGATCTGCGCGCCGCGGTCGCCGAGATGATGATCCAGGTCAACACCTCTGTCCTGTCCCGGTGGTCGACCGGCGGCGCGGAGATCGACTCGCACGACATCCGCTGGATCGACGCCCGCCTCCACACCCTGGAAGGCGATCACCTCGCCCCGCCGCAGCCGCTCCCCGACCGTCCCTCCTCCACGTCCCGGCGGCGATGGCAGGACTACTCCCCCGAGCTGGCGGCCACGATCGTGACCGCGGTGCTCCAGGACGCCCTCACCGGCTACCGCGACCTGGTCACCGAGAACTTCCCCCGCTTCGGAGCCGCGCTTGGCCTGTACAGCGTCCTGCCCGCGCAGGCCAAAGGACAGGTAATCATGCTAGAAGGCGACCTCGACGGCAGCGGCCTGTACTACACCCTCATCGCCGACCCGGGCAACGCGCGCGACGCACCGCCCCGCGTCGACCTCGCCTTCGCCGACGCACCGCACTCCTTCCACGACCCAGCCGGGCCCGCGGCGGCCCGCAGCCACGAGTCCGTCTTCCGCCGCTCCTCCGAGAACCTCATCGACCTGCCCACCGGATCCGCCCGCCCGGCAACCAACCTGGCCTACACATGGCTCGCCAACGACCTGGCAGCAGTGGGCTGGCTCCACCGCCCGCTCCACTTCTCCGACTGAACTCCGTGCGTGCCCAAGTAGCGCGAAACTTCACGGCATCCGAGGTGGGTCCCGTCAAGCGGATACGGGCCGAGATCGCAAAGCGCCGTGCAGTGGCCGAGATCACCACGGCCGTGCCCGCCAGGCACCCTATTCGCGCCTGCGGGCCCACCTGCGGGCTGTCGGTGACGCGCCGCAGGAGGTGGACGACGAGCGCAACTGCGCTTCGTCATGCAGGGTCCGGACGGCCCGCAGCCGCTGCGCCTGGACGAAATCCCGCTGCCCGCAACCACGCCAGCCCCGTACCCGCCCCCCTGCCAGCGGAAGCCACCGGCACCACCAGTCCCTGAACCGCCCAACGGCGCACGAGGTGGGTGCCTGAACCAACTTTCGCCGCCGACGTGTCAGGGCTCTGTCTTCTCCGCGATCCACCGTTCCAGCGCTGCCACTTCCTCAGGAGAGGCGTGCTTCTGGGCGTAGCCGCGGACGACGTCGTACAGACGTCCCTGGAGCTCGCCGTACTCGTCGAACCGACGGAGGACCGCCCGGGCGAACTCACCGATCGAGACGTCGTCATGTTCGTCGGCCCTGGCGGCGGCATCGTGGAAGGCAGCCGTCACGAGCAGGTGCGCCGTCGCCTCGTCGTCGGGACTCGCATACACGGGCATACCCCCGTCCGGATCTTCGCCAGGACCGATCCTAAGCGCGATTCACAGCGGTCTTCAGCCGGGCCCCTCGGTCACGGTATGGACCGCAGGGGCGGGTGCTGCGTTGTTATCCCTGAGGGCTGGAGCAGTGGCGGAGGTTCGGGGCCGGGATCCTCGGTAACAACGACGCCGACGGCCGCGTGGTCGAAGCCGGCTGGCCAGCGAGTGTGCGCGCTGGCCAGCGCGCCGGTCAGACGTGCCTGGAGCAGGTCGGCCGTACTCAGGTCGCAGCCACGCAAGTCGGCCAGACGCAGGTCGGCGCGGCGGAAGACAGCGCCGCCTGCGTCGGCCTTGCGCAGGTTCGCCTCGCGCAGGTCGGCCTCGGTGAAGTCCGCGTCACGCAAGTCCGTTTCGACCAGCCGGGCGCCCCGCAGGTCGGCCAGAACGCAGCGGGCCCGGCGCAGGATCGCGGTCTTGAGGTCGGCGTGCCGCAGGTTGACCGAGACGAGAGAGGCCTGCGTCAGGTTGGCGTGGTACAGGCCCGCCCCTTCCATACAGGACCGGTCGAGGTTGACCTCATGCAGCCACAGCCCGTCGCAGTCGGCCCGGCGCAGGTCCGTGACGCTGAGGTTGACCCAGGACTGCTCCCGGGGTTGCAGCAACAACACGCCGAGCCCGGTCAGCGCCACCTGGGCGTCGGCGGCACGCACCTCCAGCGGCACGACATCGTTGATGGGCACGTCGGCCGCTGGGGCGTCCGGTCCGGCGGGCGGCCACGGCAGGTGTGTACGCAGGTACGCGGCCTGGATGGAGATGACGGCCTCGCGGTCACGGGCGGAGTGCTCCGCGATCCGCCACAGCGCGTGGAGTCCGCCGATGCGTGTTTCCAGCTTGTCACTGCCGAGCTGATCGACGGCCGTGCTGAACCGGTCGGTGACATAGCCCTCCTGGGTGGCGCGCAAGCCCGCCTGGCTGACTTGCAGTTGCCGCCAGGTGGCGTACGCGCCGAACAGCACCACCATGCCGCCCACGGCCTGCAGCAGCGTCGTACGGACGTCGTTCACCGCTTTCAGCCGGTCCTGCGCAGCGACGCTCGCCCCGGCGAGATCATGGTCGACCACCACACCCGGCAGGACGACGAGCACCACGCCCAGAACGGCCAGCCCCGCCGTCCCAGCCAGCAGGGCCGCGATCGCACGACGCCTGACCAGCCGGTCGCGCCACAGCCTGCGACCACGGCCCGGCTCCCCCGTCTCCATGGACATGGGAGCCTATGCACCGCTCAAAGAGACGATCAAGATGCACGACTTGGAGCGGCGGCACTCTACTCCCGTTGGCCCGACCGCCAATCACTGGACGACCGGCAGAGCGTTGCCAGTTCTCATCGACATTTTCGAGCCCTGTGATCGCTAAATGCTGGCCGAAACGGTCGATACGACCGGTCTTGTATGGAGGCGGTGGGCTCGATGGCATACGAGCTCCCGGGGACCTACCAGGCTTCGAGGGCGTTTCGGGCGGCGCGCCTCGCCACTGGTTCGTAGCTCGCTGGGCGTGGGCGGCTAGTGTGATGCGCCTGAAATCGCGGGCTTAAGTCTCTCGCTGATTATCGGTGGCCGGCGGAGTGACT
>NZ_BAAGPS010000064.1:0-18334 GCF_054783935.1 Streptomyces pseudoechinosporeus | reverse complement strand
CGTAGGGGCGTGGGGAACTGCGCGACCAGCCACGACGGACCCGCAGTCGCCCATGAACCGGGGGCCGCAGACCTACGACCGGCGGCGAGGCTTCCCCCGCTTGCCGCCCTTCGCGCCGCCGGCGCCGCTTCGGGGGCTTCTGCCCGTCGATGTGGGCTTCCGGCGGGCATCCGCCGCTTCGCGGCGCTTGCTCTTCGGCTGCGCTGGAGGCGGGGTGCGGCCGCGTGTGCTGTTGACCGTTCGGCCGCGGACGATGCCGATGAAGTCCTCGACCAGGTCGGTGGTCGCGTCCTCGGGCCACGCCAGCGCGACGCTCGACTGAGGGGCGTCGACCAGCGGCCTGTACGTGAGGTCCTTGCGATGGTGCAGACGGGCCAGCGACTGGGGGACGACGAGGACGCCCACCCCCGCCGCCACGAGTTCGATGGCGTCCGCCGTCGTGGCGGGGCGCTCGAGGGCGGGCCGTCCCGGTGGCCGTTCCCACTCGAGGACATCGTCGAGCGGGTGGAACACGATGTCGTCGGCGAGATCCGCGACGGTCACCTCGTCCGCCGCCGTCACCAGGTGGTCCTTCGGGACCACGACCACCGTCGACTCGGTGTAGAGGGGGATCGCGCTGAAGACCGTACGGTCGACCGGAAGCCGTACCACCCCCGCGTCGGCTCCACCGCTGCGCAACACGTCGGATGCCTCGGCGGCCGACACGTCGACGAGGGTCAGCGGGACGTCGGGCAGTCGCTCGCTCCAGATCCGCACCCACTTGGCGGGCGTCACCCCCGGAACGTACGCGAGGCGGAACGTAGGGGATGCTTCCGAGCCTGTCACCCCGCCAGGCTACCGGGCGTGGCCGGAGGCCTCGTACGCGGTCGGCAGCGGAGCCGGACGGTCCGGTACGCGTCCCGTTCGAGGGATGGCGCTGCCCCTGCCCCACCGCGAGGATGCTCCTTCGCGCAGCACATCCCACCGCACGCGGGCCGAGGAGCCAAAGGAGCCTCCCGATGGGTTCACACGCAGCGCCGAGCCGCCGTAAGCGCGCCCTGTTGGTACCCGTCGGGCTCATGCTCCTGGCCGTGCTCCTCGGCATCCCCCGTGCCGACGGGGCGCCCTCGCCTGCCGACGCCTGCCGCACCACGGGCACCGAACTGCCGCGCGGCGACTGCGGCCCGTTCTGGCAGGTCCTCGCGGAGGACTTCAACGGGGACCGGGTGCCGCTGGGCGCGTTCAGCGACTGCGATCACCATGTCGACACCTCGGCCGCGTACTGCGGGGGCCTGAGCGGTGCGTACCGGGACAACTGGTGGGCGTATCCGACCGGTTGGCCCGACACCGCGCACGACCGGGACCGGGACGTCGTGGGCGTCTACCACCCGGAGGACACCGTGAGCGTAGGTCCCGCGGAGAACGGCGACGGCAGGATGCGCATCCGGATGTGGCGGCCCGCCGACGGAGGTCCCGTGCATGCCGCGGCAGTGGTACCGCGTGCCGTCATGCAGATGAAGTACGGCAAGTACAGCGCCCGTATCAAGGTGACGAAGCTCGCTCCGGGTTACAAGTCCGCCTGGCTGCACTACGGCGGAGGCTGCGAGATGGACCACCCCGAAGGCGAGTGGACCGGCGACCTCACCGCCTTCCATCATCCGTGCGGCGGGGGCGAGCAGGGCTACTTCCCGGGCGCCGACGACTGGACCGAGTGGCACACCGTCTCGACCGAGTGGACGCCGGGCCATGTGCGGTTCTTCGTGGACGGCCGCCAGACGGGACACGACACCCGAGGCGTGCCGAACCGCCCCCTGTCCTGGGTGCTCCAGAACGAGAGCGCCCTGCAGGGCCCGGGCGCGGCTCCGGGCAGCAGCGCCCAACTCGAGGTCACGTGGGTCGCCGCGTACGCCTACGGCTGGAAGTGATTCGGAAGGGAACAGGAAGCTGCCGGTGGAGATCGCCCGCGCCTGACGGCCTATCAGTCGGACAGGAGATCAAGTTAGCCTCGGCGCATGCTCTTTCGTCGCAGCCATGACAGCCTTTCCGTCCTGCCGCGCGATCCGCGCGCCGACGAGTATCCGATGCCGCCCGTGCCCTACGGGTGGTACGCCGTGCTCCGCAGTGCCGAGCTGCGCCCGGGCAAGGTCGTCAGCCTGCACTACTTCGGACGTGCTCTCATCGCCTTCCGCGGAGCGGATGGACAGCCGGCCGTACGGGACGCGCACTGCCCGCACTACGGTGCACATCTGGGCGTGGGCGGGAAGGTCGTGGACGGCACCGTGGAGTGCCCGTTCCACGGGTGGCGGTTCGATGCGGACGGCCGGTGTGTGGAGGCGCCGTTCGCGGTCCGGACCCCGAAGGTGTCCATCGGCGGCTTCCCGGTGCGTGAGCACAGTGGGCTCGTCTTCGTCCACGTCGGGCCGGGAGAGCCGACTTGGGAGGTGCCGGAGATCCCGGAGGCGGCGGCCAGGGATTTCGCCAAGCCGATCGATGACACCTGCCGGGCGCGTATCCATGTCCAGGAGATGCGCGAGAACATCGTGGACGAGTCCCACTTCCACTTCATCCACGGCCAGAGCGAACCACCCGTGCAGGATCTGCGGCCGGACGGTCCCTTCGCCGAGGTCCGCGGCCGGATCGGACGGCGCGTTCTCGGCCGGGACATCAACAACAGCTTCGATGCGTTCATGTACGGACCGGGCGTCATGGTGGTTCGCGCCCACGGCCCCGTCCTCTCGGTGACCGCCGTCGCCCTGACCACCCCGATCGACGATCGCACGAGCGAGATGCGGATGCTGTACTACCTCCGCAAGCCGTCCCGGCTCCCGTTCCTGGTGCCCCTCCTCAAGCTCGTCTTCCGGGTGGAAGCCCTGGGCGAGGTGCGCGAGGAGGTCCGGATCTGGGACCACAAGATCCACCAGCCGCGCCCGGTCCTGCTGCCCCACGAGAAGGGCATCAGGGCGCTGCGGCGCTGGTACACCCAGTTCTATCCGTCCGAGGTCCCGGCCGAGTAGCTGCGTTTTCTCTTGACGTGTCAGTGACAACAATGGCTTGATGTTGTATGGGAGCGCTCCCACCCCACCTCTCTCAGGGAAGGGAACACCATGCGCAGCACCCGCCACTTACCTTTACGGATCGTTCCGGTTCTCGGCCTCGTGGCCGCCCTGCTCCTCCCCCTGCTCGGCCTCAGCGCCCCAGCTCATGCCGCGCCCACCGGCTTCCGCATCGAGAACGGCCGACTGCTGGAGGCGTCCGGGAACGACTTCGTGATGCGCGGCGTCAACCACGCCCACACCTGGTATCCGGACCGGATCAGCTCCCTCGCGCACATCAAGGCGAAGGGCGCCAACACCGTACGTGTCGTCCTCTCCAGCGGTGATCGGTGGACCCGTAACGACACCGCCGATGTGGCGAACGTCGTCAGCCAGTGCAAGCAGAACCGGCTCATCTGCGTCCTGGAGGTCCACGACACGACCGGCTACGGCGAACAGAGCGGAGCCGTCACGCTCTCGCGGGCCGCGGACTACTGGATCAGCGTGCAGAGCGCCCTGAGCGGCCAAGAGGACTACGTCATCGTCAACATCGGCAACGAGCCGTACGGGAACACCAATTACGCGGACTGGACGGCGGACACCAAGGCGGCGATCCAGAAGCTCCGGGGCGCCGGGTTCGACCACACGATCATGGTCGACGCACCCAACTGGGGCCAGGACTGGGCGTTCACCATGCGCGACAACGCCGCCTCCGTCTTCGCCGCGGACCCGGACGCCAACACGATCTTCGCCATTCACATGTACGGCGTCTTCGACACCGCCGCGGAGGTCGGCGACTATCTGAACCGCTTCGTCGCCGCGAAACTCCCCATCGTGGTGGGCGAGTTCGGCCACGACCACTCGGACGGCAACCCCGACGAGGACGCCATCCTGGCCACCGCCCAGCAGCTCGGGCTCGGCTACCTCGGCTGGTCCTGGAGCGGCAACAGCGGTGGAGTCGAGTACCTGGACATGGTCACGAACTTCGACCCGGACCAGCTCACCAGCTGGGGTCAGCGGATCTTCAACGGTGCGAACGGCATCGCCGCCACCTCCAAGGAGGCCGCCATCTACGCCGACGGCGGCAGCGCGGCCTGAGCACGCGGCTGTTGGCGGAAATCGGTCACCACCAGTTGCCCGGGAGGACGGACTCATCCGTCCTCCCGGGCAACTCCTCGTCCAGCACCCGGACATCCCGTCAGCACACGTCGCACGAAGGACAACTGATACGTGCACGACTGTTGTCCAGACCGGTGGGACACGGCTTACATAGTATGAAAGCGCCCCCGAAAGCGCTTTCATGCACCACGAAATCCGGCCAGCCCATGCGGGTGTCCAGCCGATGAGGGGTGTTAATCGATGAGACCAACACGCCGTCTACAAGGGAGAATCGCCGCAGGCACGCTCACTCTGGCGCTCGCCGCCAGTGGCTGTGCCGGTGGTTCCGGTTCCGGAGATTCGTCCGATGACTCCATCGTGATCGGTGTCTCCTTGCCCCTCACCGGTGACTTCTCCGAACCCGGCAAGGGCGTCGAACGCGGCTACAAGGCCTGGGCGAAGATCGTCAACGACAAGGGCGGACTCCTCGGCCGCAAGGTCGAGTTGAAGATCCTCGACGACCAGTCGAATGCCGACCGAGTCGTCTCCGACTACGAGCAGCTGATCGGCAGGGACGAAGTCGACCTGGTCTTCGGCCCTTTCTCCACCCGGCTCGTCGTCCCCTCCGCGCGGGTGGCCGAGGAGTACGGCATGCTCTTCGTCGAACCGGCGGGAGCCGCGCCGGAGGTCTTCGACCAGGGCTTCAAGAACCTCTTCTACGCCGCGCCTGCCGTCGCCAACGACCACTACAACCATCTGGCCGATTACATCCTCGCTCTGCCGGCGGGCGAGCGTCCCAAGACCGTCGCGTACGCCGCCATGGACGACCCCTTCGCCCAGGGAACCGCGTACGGGCTCAAGGAGAAGCTGGAGAAGGGCGGCATCAAGACCGTCGTCGACGAGGTCTATCCGCCCAACACCACCGATTTCGGCAGCATCGCCGCCAAGATCGCCGACTCGAAGGCGGACATGGTGGTGGGCGGTTCGCAGTACCAGGACGGTGTCAATCTGATCGTCGCCCTCCAACAGCTCGACTACCAGCCGAAGATGGCCGCCTTCTCCACCGCGCCCACCGAGCCGGAGTTCGCGAAGGCCATCGGCAACAAGACCGAGGGCATCCTCGCGCCCACCGGCTACACGCAGAAGGCCGACTATCCGAGCAACAAGGAGTTCGTCGAGAAGTACACGAAGCAGTTCGGCAAGGCTCCGGAGGAGGACGAGGCCAACGCGTACACCACCGGCCAGGTGGTCGCGGCGGCCGTCGAGGCCGCCGACTGTGCCTCCCAGGACCCCGAATGCCAGAGCAAGTTGGTCGACTGGCTGCGCGGCAACGAGGTGGAGACCGTCGTCGGACCGCTGAAGTGGGACGACAAAGGCCGCCCGCAGAGCGCGCACATGATCCAGCAGTGGGCCGGCGGCGAGATCCAGATCGTGCTCCCCGAGGAGCAGAAGGAAGCCGAACTGATCCATCCCAAGCCGGCCTGGTGAGGCCGGCGTGCCCTCCGCGAGCCTCGTCTTCCAGAGCGTCGTCCTGGGCGTGCTGCTGGGAGGGCTCTACGCCCTCCTCGCGGCAGGCCTGACCCTCTACTTCGGCGTGATGCGCGTCGTGATGATCGCCCACTCCGCCTTCCTGATCCTCGCCGCCTACCTCGCCTGGTACGCCCACCGGGAGACCGGCATCGATCCGCTGCTCACCCTGGTCGTCACCGTGCCGCTGTTCTTCGCGGCCGGCGTCGCCATGCAGCGGCTGCTCCTCACCCGGCTCCGCCCCGCGACCCTCACCATGATGTCGGTGCTGCTCACCTTCTCGGTCGCCCTGACCATCGAGGGCCTCCTCGGGTACGCCTTCAGCGGCACCCAGCGCCGGATCCGGCTCGGCTACAGCTCGGCCGGTTTCGAGTTCCTGGGGGCGAGGATCGCGGCGGTCAAGCTGATCGCGTTCGGTATGGCCGCGCTCGCCCTGCTGGGGCTGTACGTACTGATGAAGCACAGCCGGTTCGGCCAGGCGCTGCGCGCCACCATCCAGCACCGGGAAGCCGCCCAGCTGCTCGGCATCGACACCGACCGGATCGCCGGCTACGGCTTCGGCCTCGGCCTCGCCACGGCGGCCGTCGGCGGCACGGCGCTCGCCCTCGACACCACCATCTACCCGTCCCTGCACTGGCATTGGATCGGCCCGCTGATGGCCATCATCGTCGTCGGCGGACTCGGCAGCGTGCCTGGGGCCGCCATCGCCGCCATGACGCTGGGCATGCTGCAGAGCCTGCTCCAACTGGAACTCTCCACCACCTGGGCGCAGACCGTCTTCTACGTCGCGCTCTTCGCCACCCTGGCCTTCCGGCCCCAGGGATTCTTCGGGGGGCGGCTTGCGCAAAGGTTCTGAAATTCCGTTCCGGGCAGGCAGGTTGCCTACGAGCACGCTGCTGCACGTCGGCGCCCTGCTGGCCGCCGTCGCCGTCGCCCTGTCCTTCCCGTCCATGGCCCCGAGCCCGTACGAGATCACCGTGGGCATCGCCATCCTCAACTACGCGGTGCTGTCCACCTCCTGGAACTTCGTCGGCGGCTTCACCGGCTACATCTCGCTCGGGCACGGTGCCTTCGCCGGACTCGGCGCCTACGGCACAGGGCTGCTGGTCACCAAGGCCGAACTCCCGCCGTTCGCCGCGCTGTTCGTCGCAGCCGCACTGGTGGCCGCGCTCGCCGTGCCGGTCGGCTACGCCGCCCTGCGGGTGCGCGGCGCGTCCTTCGTCATCGTCTCCATCGCCCTCGTCCTCATCCTGCTGCTGGTCTTCCAGAGCTGGGCCTCCTTCACGGGCGGCTCCAGAGGACTCGTCGTACCGCGGCCGTTCCCGGGCATGCTGCGCTCCGAGCACCACCAGACCTTCTACTTCCTGTTCGCCGCGCTGCTCGCGGTGGCGCTGCTGACCTGGTGGGTCATCGACCGTTCACGGTTCGGCATGGGCCTGAAGGCGATCCGTGAGGACGAGGACAAGGCGCAGTCCCTGGGCACGCCCACCTTCGCCTACAAGCTCGTGGTCTTCGTGGTCTCCGCCGCCTTCACCTCGCTGGCCGGCGGGCTCTACGCGCTCTGGTTCGGCGACCTCGATCCGGTCTTCCAGTTCTCCATCCTCAGCGGGGCGTACATGGTGCTGATGGCGCTGCTGGGAGGCGTACGCCATCTGTACGGGCCGCTGCTCGGCGCCGTGATCGTCGGGTACGCGCTGGAGTACTCCAAGGTCGAGTACGGCGACACCCCCCTGCATCTGGTCGTGGCGGGGCTGCTGCTGGGCGTGGTCGTGATGTTCATGCCGGACGGGGTCATCCCGGCCGCCACAGCGCTCCTTGCCCGCTTCCGCAAGACCGGCGAGACCTCCATCCGCGAGGTGACCGCCGCCGAACTGAAGGAGCGGCACGGACAGGGCAACGGAACAGAGGTGAGAGACAGTGAGCGAAGCGGAAGCGGCAGCTGAGCCCGGGACTCGGCCGAGTCTGGCAACCGTCGGCCTCACCAAGGCCTTCGGCGGTGTCACCGCGCTCGACTCCGCCACCGTGACCTTCCACCACGGCAAGGTCAACGCCCTGATCGGTCCCAACGGCTCCGGCAAGACCACCTTCTTCAACTGCGTCACCGGGATGATCCGCCCGGACGCGGGCCGTACCACCTACCGCGGGCGCGACATCACCGCAAAGCCTCCGCACCGGATAGCCCGCGCCGGCATCGGGCGTTCCTTCCAACTGTGCCGGGTCTTCCCGCGGATGACCGTGCTCGACAACCTCCTCGCCGCCGTACAGCCGTCCTCCCTCGCGGGGCAGCTCGCCCGCGCGGGCCGACGGGAGGAGACCGAGCGGGCACGTGGCTGGCTGTCGCGGATGGGCATCGAGCATCTGGAGCGCGCGGAGGCGCGCCAACTGTCCTGGGGGCAGCAGAAGTTGCTGGAACTCGCGGGTGTGCTGATGAGCGAGCCCGAACTGATCCTGCTGGACGAGCCGGCCGGCGGGGTCAACCCGGCGCTCATCGACCGCATCTGCGACCTGGTGCGCGAACTCAACGCCGAGGGGCGCACCTTCCTGATCGTCGAGCACAACATGGACCTGGTCATGAGCCTCAGCGACCACGTCGTCGTGTTCGACCGCGGCCGGCCGATAGCCGAGGGCACGCCCTCCGTGATCCAGTCCGATGAACGAGTCCTCGGGGCATACCTTGGCGTCTGACACGCACACCGACACCGACTCTGCATCTCCTGCCTCTCCGTTCCTTCTCGAACTCGACGACATACGGGCCGGATACGGCCGGGCGGCCCTGGTGCTGCGCGGGCTGACCGTCCAGGTCCCCGCCGGGGCGATCGTCTGCCTGGTCGGGCCGAACGGCGCGGGCAAGTCCACGGTCCTGAAGGTCGCCAGCGGACTTCTCGCCCCGCGCTCGGGCCGGGTCCTGGTCGACGGTGCGGACCTGACCGGCCATGGACCTCAACGGATGCTGGCCGCCGGAGTCGCCCATGTCCTCCAAGGGCACAGCGTGTTCCGGGAGATGACGGTCGCCGAGAACGTTCTGCTCGGCGGCTACACCCTCCGGGACAAGCAACTCATCGCCGAGCGAGTGGAGTTCGTACGGGACCTCTTCCCGGTCGTCGGGGAGCGCTGGACGAGCCTGGCCGGGCTGCTCTCCGGAGGCCAGCAGAAGCAGGTGGAGTTCGCGCGTTCGCTGATGGTCAAGCCGCGGGTGGTGCTGCTCGACGAGCCGTCGATGGGGCTCGATCCCAAGGCGACCGGCATCGTCTTCGAGCAGATCGTACGGATGCGGGACGCGGGCACCGCCGTCCTGCTCGTCGAACAGAACGCGCGGCGCGCCCTGGAGGCCGCCGACACCGGCTGCGTCCTCGACCTCGGCCGGGTCCATGTCTCGGGCCCGGCGCGGGAGTTGCTGGCCGATCCGCAACTGGGCGAGCTCTATCTCGGGGGCCGGCCCGCGCGCCGATGAAAGGCCTCGTAGCTACGCCTCGCAAAGGAGCGAGTGGAATGTTCACGCGACGCAGGCGGCACACGGCGGTGGCTCTCGCCGCCTTCCTGACGGCCCTGACCGCTCTGGTCTCGGCACCTGCCGAAGCCGGGGTGGACCGCGGTACCGTACACCCTTCTGTGAGGCCGTACTTGGCGACGTACTACGACTTCGAGCACCCGGTGCGCGACAACCCGGCGAAAGAGCGCGACCAGGGCTTCTCGCGTACCGACATCGACCTGGTGGGCGGCGGTGCGGCGATGCGTACGCGGGACGGGGCGCACGGGGGCAGCCGGACCTCGCTCCAGGTGCGGCAGGTGAATCCGGAGGCGGCCGGCAACGACGACTGGAAGGCGGGTGTGTACGGGGTTTCGGGGGTGCCGAGCCTGCGGGCTTTCAACGCCGCCAAGGGGATCACCGTCATGGGATGGTTCAAGGCGACCGGTCCGAACCCGGGCCGGAACAGCAACACGGCCGCCCCGGACGACCACTACGGCGCCGTCGGCCTGGCAGGCGTGCTGTCCGGGGACTCCGACGGGCACGCTGTGCGCGCCCTGCTGGAGATCATCGAGGTGAACGGCGAGCTACGGCTGGTCGCCCTCGGCCGGCGCATCGACGGGGCGAGCTCCCAGACCTTCGCCGCGTCCGAGGACTGGCGGAGCCTGCTGCCGGACGGCGAGTGGGTGTTCCTCGCCGCGACCTTCGACTTCGACTCCGGGGCCATGGCGCTCTACCGCAACGGGCAGCGGCTGGACGGTTTCTACACCGTCCCGGGCGACCCCTGGGACCTCTCGGGACCGGGACCGCACCGGGCCTCACCGACCGATCCCCGGGGCATCAAGATCGGCGGGAGCTTTCCGCAGAACACCGGTGAACGCAATCCCTGCGACTGCCGCATGGACAGCGTGATGTTCCTCAACCGAGCTGTGGACGGCGACCGGATACGGGCTCAGTACCACCTGTCGAACTCCGGCCGGCACTGAGCGCACTAAAGGAGCGATACCGATGACCACATCCCCCGGCGTCAGACCGAGACCCCTCGTACTGGCCCCTCTCCTCGTCCTCTCCCTACTGCTGTCGGCCCTCGTCATTCTGCCCGGCACGGCGCACGCCGCCGAACCCATCACCGAGCGGCCCGCCACCTCCGGTATCGGGCTGACCGTCGAGGAGTACGCCTCCTTCCCGAAGACCGAGGCGCCGCCCGGCCCGGTCACCGATCCACGGCTCGTACGGCACGCCCGTATCAACTACTTGAGCGAACTCCCCGATGGTTCGGGCCGGAAGGCCGTCCCCGACCTCAACGGCAAGCTGTACTTCGTCGAGGACGGCGGCAGCCCGCAGGTCTACCTCGACATCGCCGCCACCTTCTCCCCCGCCTTCTTCGCCAGCCAGGGCCTCGGCCAGGGCTTCGGATTCGTCACCTTCGACCCCGGCTTCAAGCGCAACGGCCGCTTCTACACCGTCCACACCGAACTGGCCTCCGCCACCACCGCCGTACCCGACTACCGGCAGCAGGCGGCGACCAACTACCACGGCATCATCACCGAGTGGACCGCCGGCGACCCCTCGGCCGACACCTTCCAGGGCACCCGCCGCGAGGTCCTGCGCATCAGCTTCGCGGGCCGGATCCACGGCATCCAGCAGATCGACTTCAACCCCAACGCCCGGCCTCGCAGCCCCGATCACGGACTCCTCTATGTCGCCGTCGGCGACGGCGGCCAAGGCGCGCGGAACACCGAGCCGCAGGACCTCTCCCTCCCGCACGGCAAGATCCTGCGCATCGACCCGCGCGGCACGAACAGCGCCAACGGCGAGTACGGCATCCCGGCACGAAACCCGTTCACCCGCACCCCCGGCGCACTGGGCGAGATCTACGCGTATGGCATGCGCGACCCGCACCGCTTCGGCTGGGACTCCGGTGGCAGCCGGGCCATGTACCTCGGTCACATCGGGCAGCACGCCGTCGAATCCGTCTACGAGGTGCGCGCGGGCGACAACTTCGGCTGGAGCGAACGCGAAGGCCCCTTCGTCTTCGACAAGACGGCCGCCGACCCCTGCGACCAGATGCTCCCACTCCCCGAGGACGACGAGAAGTACGGCTACACCTACCCCGTCGCCGCGTACGACCACGACCCACCCGCCGACTGGGACTGCACCTCCGACGTGGGCCGCGCCATTGTCGGCGGCTTCGTCTACCGCGGCCACGACCTGCCCGAACTGCGCGGCAAGTACGTCTTCGGGGACATCGTCGACGGGCGTCTGCTCTTCGCCGACGCCTTGGACATGCGGCGCGGGGAGAAGGAACTGGCCCAGCTGTACGACCTGATGCTGTACAACGCGAGCGGCCAGCGCGTCACCATGCGGGACCTGGCCGGGGACACCCGGGTGGACCTGCGTTTCGGGCAGGATGCGGACGGCGAGCTGTACCTGCTCTCCAAGGCCAACGGCAAGATCTGGAAGGTCACCGGGACGCGGATGTTCGCCTCCTGCGACACCGACGGCTCCACGCTCCGTCACGTCATGGCCGGTCGGAACTGGGCTCCTGTCACCCCGTCGAAGTGGCGGTTCCCGGGCCACGAGGCCGTCCTCGCCGAGCCCGGAGTCCAGCGACCCGGCCCGCGCCGCCCCTTCGAGTACGCCGTACTGACCGCGGGTCCGGCGGCTCTCGGCTCCGTACGGATCGATGCCGAGGTGCGGATCGACACCCCCGTCGAGATCACCAACCGGGACGTGATCATCGTCTTCGACTACCAGTCGGACACGAAGTTCGCCTACGCCCATCTGTCGACGGACAACACCATCTATCCGCACAACGGCATCTTCGTCGTGAACGACGCCGACCGGCTCCGGATCGAGGACCAGTGGAACGGCAGGACGGGCGCCCCACCGGCCATCACCGACACCGACTGGCACAAGGTGAGGGTGGTGCGCTGCGCGAGCAGCGGTGAGATCGCGGTCTACGTCGACGGCTCGAAACATCCGCTGATGACCGCCGTCGACACCACGCTCACCTCCGGCAGGGTGGGCTTCGGATCGTTCGACAACATCGGGCGGCTGCGCGGCCTGAACGTCTCGTACCGCTGAGGGAGGAGGGGCCTCGGTGTCAGACCGGGCCGAGGCCCTTCCCGCCCAGGCGTTCCAGGTCGGAGGGGCGGACCTGGATGACCACGACGGCGATCAGTGCGGCGAGCACGGCGAAGATCGCCGCCATGATGAAGGCGGCCGAGACGCCGGAGGTGAGGACCTCATCCGCCCAGGGCGGCGGGAGGTCCCCGGTGCGTTCGAACCGCGCGCGCTCGGCCGGGCTCGCCTGCTCCAGGAAGCGCGGTACCTGCTGTTCCGCCTCGTTGCGGCTGGCCGTGCCGAACGTCGTGACCAGGATGGACAGGCCGAGCGAGCCGCCGACCTGCTGGGTGGCGTTGAGGAGTCCGGAGGCGGCGCCGGTCTCGTGTGTGGGGACGTTGGAGAGCGCCATGAGCGTGAGCGAGACGAACTCCATGCCCATGCCCAGGCTGAAGACCAGGATCGGGCCGAGGACGCTGCCCACGTAGGTGGAGTGGACGTCGGTCAGGGTCAACCACGCCAGGCCGGCCGCCGCCAGGATCCCGCCCACCACCATGAACGGCTTGGGGCCGTACGTGGGCAGGAACCGTGAGGCCAGTCCGGCGCCGATCGCGATGACCGCGCTGACCGGCAGGAAGGCGAGACCGGTCTGCAGGGGGCTGAAGTCCAGCACGTTCTGCGTGAAGAGCGTGAGGAAGAAGAACATGCCGAAGATCGCGGCGGCCAGGCTCAGCATCATTCCGTAGGTGCCCGCGCGGTTACGGTCGGCGAACATGTGCAGGGGCGTGATCGGCTGTCTGGACTGCCTCTCGATCAGGATGAACACCGTGAGGATGACGACGGCCGCCGCGAACGAGGCCACCGTGAGCCCGTCCCGCCAGCCGTCCTGCGCGGCCCTGATGAATCCGTAGACCAGCAGCACCATGCCCACGGTGGAGGTCAGCGCGCCGACGATGTCGAAGTGGCCCGGATGGCGTTCGGACTCCTTGATCCAGCGGGGTGTGGCGAGGGCGATGAGCAGCCCGATGGGGACGTTGACGAAGAGTACCCACCGCCAGTTCAGCCACTCGACGAGGACTCCGCCGGCGAGCAGGCCGATGGCTCCGCCGCCGGCCGAGACGGCGGCGAACACCCCGAAGGCCCGGTTGCGTTCGGGGCCTTCGCGGAAGGTCGTACTGACCAGGGAGAGGGCGGTCGGGGACGCGATGGCGCCGCCGACGCCCTGGAGGGCGCGGGCGGCGAGGAGTTGGCCGGCGTTCTGCGCGAGTCCGCCGAGCAGGGAGGCGAGCACGAAGAGCAGCACGCCGAAGATGAAGACCCGCCGCCTGCCGAGGATGTCACCGGTCCGGCCGCCGAGCAGCAGCAGCCCGCCGAAGCTGAGGGTGTACGCGTTGACCACCCAGGCCAGGCTGGTGGTGGAGAAGTCCAGGGAGCGCTGGATGTCCGGCAACGCGATGTTCACGATGGTGATGTCCAGGACCACCATCAGCTGGCACGACGCGATGACCAGCAGCGCCATCGCGTTTCCGCCACCGCCGCGTTCCCGGGTGGTGGTCTGTGGTGAGGAGGCCGGCTGCGGGCTGCTGCTTCCGTCCACCGTTCGACGCTACGCCCGTATGGGGGACGTCACCACTCGGATCATGGACCCGCCGCATGGGGTGAACCGGCGAGCCGGCTCACCCCGAGGAGCCACGGATCAGCGTCCGGTGGCAGCGGCCCGGACGGTGACCTCATCCCAGATCAGCGGTGTGCCGTCGAAGACCACCGCGATCTTGATCTTCTTCCCGCCCGCGATGGTCGCCGGAAGCGCCACGCTGCCCTTCTGGGCCTCGTCGAAGGAGACCGGGCCGAGGTCGGTGACCTTCCCGTCGGCTGCGAACGCGTAGACGTGGCCCGTCGTGTTCGCGTGCAGGGCTTGGCCCGCGAGGTCCGACGCGGCGGCGTTCAGCGACACGGTTGCCTTCGCCCCGACCCGGGTCGCCGCGATCAGAGTCCTCGACCGCTCGTCCTTCGTCAGGTCCCTGGAGGTCGGAGCCTGCTGGACGAGCTGCCACTCCTGCGAGCCGTCCGCGACCGCGTTCTGCAAGGTCAGCGGCGCCCCGTTGGACGCACCGGTCAGGTATACGTTCGGGTTCTTCACCGCCTGGAACTTGTAGTGGCCGTCGGCGGTCCTGATGACGTTCCAGCTGCCCGTGGCGCTGTTGTCGACCCACTGGCCGATCCGCTGGCCGACCGTCGCGTTCCCGGTCCAGATCGCTGCCGCGCGGCCTCCGGACTTGTTCAGCAGCGTCGTGCCGCCCTGCGGCTCGGTCACCATGTGCCAGTACTGGGTGTCCTTGTTCGCCGCCGAGCCGGCGTCCTCCAGGCGGACGTCGGGAACGTCGCCGTTGCCGATGTTCGCGTCGTTGGTCTTGTTCCCGGTGCCGATCACCTGCCCGGTCCTGCGGTTCACCAGCTGGTAGTAGGCGCCGTCGGAGCGGCCGAGATCGACCTCGGCGTAGGCGATCGTCGACGTGTCCTGGTTGTTGAGTATCGCGATACGGCCGGTGCCCGCGACGTACTGCAGGTTGCGGCTGTAGCCCGCCCGCGAGGTCGTCTGGTACTCCTTCCACACGCCGTCGCTGCGTCCGCTCTCGTTGACCCAGACGTTGCCGCTGCCGGCAGCGTTGTACACCAGGCGCCCGTCGGGGAGGTTGATGATGACCGGGCTGCCGTTCACCGCGAGACGACGCGAACCGGCGTCGACCGGCAGGGAGGTGACGGGGTTGTCCGTGGAGCCGCGGTAGAACTTCAGCGGGTCGTCGGCGACCACGTACCGGGTGTTGGTTCCGCCGCCCCAGAACTCGTACGGGAGCAGCCACTTGCCGTCCGTCGTCGGGACGACGGTCGTCATGCCCGGCCGCCCGCCTCCGATCTGCGTCTTGCCGCCGCCCATGTCCTGGGTCAGTCCCGCGACGTCGACGACGGGCTCGCTCCACTGCGCGCCGCGGCCGTTCCAGGTCTTGTGGACCAGGATCTGGCCGTGCGAGTCCCGGGCGGTGTCGTTGTCCGGATCCAGCTGCGGCACACCGGTGACCGGGTCGAAGCCCAGGTAGTCGTTCTCATCGGAGTAGTAGCAGACGAGCTGGCCGTCGTGGACCATCAGGTACGGCTCCCAGAGGGGATCCACCTGCTTGTACGTGTTCGCGCCCGCGACGTTCCGGCCGATCGCGCCCGCGCTGCCGCCCTGCCAGCCGCCCGTGGCAATGACATTGACGACCTTCCACGTCACGCCGTCGTCGGTGCTGGAGTACAGGGCGATCGCCATGTCACTGCGGTCCCCGTCGTTGGACGGCGTCCAGTTCGGGTCGGCTGCCTTGTGCTCCTTGTAGTAGTGGTCGTCGCCCGACACGACGCTCGCGAGGAGCAGGGTGCCCGCTTTGAGGTTCCCGACCGTCTGCGGCATCACATAGAGGTACGGGTTCGTCCAATTGCTCGTGTACTTCGCGTACTTGGGATCGCTGGAGAGGTACGCCGGAGCCTTGACGTCCGCCAGCGGCTGCCACGACGTTCCGTGGTCGTCGCTCTTGTAGACGGGGAGCGTCTGTCTGTCGGCACTGCCCGTCTCCGGGACGACAGTTGACTTCTCGAACGACGCGACCAGACGGCCGCTCGGCAACTGCGCCGACTTCGGGTAGACGGCGCAGTTGCCCCGCCCTTTCAGGCACGGTTCATCGCCGAGCTGGTACATGATCCCGCCCGTCGGGTTGTACGCCTGCGCGCTGCCCATGGGCAGCGCCAGCATCGCTGAACCCGCGACGAAAGTTCCCAGCGCTTTCCCAAGTCTTCTTCTCTGCATAGCCCCTCCTCGGGGTGGCCTCGGTATTGCTCGCGAAGGTTGGATCAGGAGACGAGTACGCGTACGTCCCAGGCGCCGAGGTCCAGCGCCGTGCCCGCGGGGACGGACGTGCCGTTCAGGGCGTCGGTCAACGCCACAGGGGCGGTGACCTGGGCGGGCTCCCAGCTCCAGTTGTGGACGACATGGACGCGACGTCCGTCGGAGGAGGTAGAGGTCGTCGCGGTGACCGCTTCCGGGAGGTCCCGCCAGCCGTGGCGTGCGGAGGGTGTCAGCCAGGTCGCCAGCGCGCGGGCGAGGGCGCGGCCGGGGATCGTACCGACGTAGGTGACGCGGCCCTCGCCGTGACGTCGGGTGGTGATCGCTGGCCAGCGGCCGAAGTGCGGGTGGTCGTAGGCGGCCAGTACCTCGGCGTCGGTGACGGTCAGGCCGTCGGCCCAGCGGGTCGCCGTCGCCTCCTGCGGCAGCTGAAGCGGGCTGCCGGCCACGGGGTTGACCGGGACGTCGCGCGCTAGGTTGCTGAACTCGTCGTACGTGACGCCTGCGGCCTCCGTGAGACGTCCGGGCGCCGCTTCGTGCCGGGCTCGGGCCTCGTGGTCGGCGTAGCCGGTACGCGGGCCGAGGACCAGGTGACCGCCCGCGTCGGCATACGCCGCGAGCCAGTCGAGGGTCGCGTCGGCGGCGATGTACAACCCCGGTACGACCAGCACCGGGTGGCGGCGTGCGGCCTCCTCCGGCGCCATGCCCTCCTGCTCACCGCGCGGGTCGTGCAGCTGCCGGGCGTGCACGATCCGCACCTGGCGGCCGGCCTCGAAGGCGCCGCGGTAGAAGGGGTCGAAGATGCGGTGGTAGGCGGCGGGGTCGGGGGCGCCGTCGGCGGTCGCGAGCGGTGGGTGTTTCTGCATGAGCCACTTGCTGGGCGTCGAGTAGACCATCGTGATGTCGGCGTCCGGCTCGAGCCCGGCCACGAGCGGGCCCGCCGCCTCGAACTCGGCGCCCAGGCGGGCGATTTCGGCGTACGCGCGACCGGGCTGTCCACTGTGCGGCAGGACACCGCCCCAGTAGGTCTCGGCACCGAAGCGCAGCGTCTGCCACTGCCAGTACTCGATCATCCGCGCGCCGCGCGCGACGTGCGCCCACGCGGCCTGCCGCCACTGGCCGTCGTAGGCGGGGCGGTTGTCCCACGCGAAGCCGATGGAGCTCGCGTTGGTCTCGGTGACCAGGAACGGCTCCTGGCGGGAGGAGAACATCCAGTCCGCCGTCTGGTACATCGACCAGACGCCGGTGGTCTTCCACTTCTGCTCGTGGTCGTCGGGCGTGGGGTCGGGGAGCAGGAGGCCGTCCTGCATGTCGTAGTACGGGTTGCCGGAGGCGATGTCGAGCCGGGCGGACAGTTCGTCGTCCGCCACTCCCTGGCGTGTGTAGGAGATGCAGGTGGTGACGAACTGTTCGGGGCGTACGTACTCGCGGACGATGTCGGCCTGCCAGCCGATGAACTCGGTGACCTGGCGCGCCTGGAACTCCCGCCATGCGACGTCGTACTGCGGCTGCACGTTGCCGTCCGGGGTCCACAGGTCGGCCCAGGTGGACAGCCGGTGGGACCAATACACCAGGCCCCACTCGCGGTTGAGGGTCTCGACGTCGCCGTACTTGTCGCGCAGATGGTCGACGAAGCGCTGGAAGACGCCCTGGTTGTGGAAGAGGTGCAGGCCAGGTTCGTTGTCCACCTGCCAGCCGATGATCGCGGGGTGGTCGGCGTACCGGGCGACGATCTTCCGGATGATCCGCTCGGCGTGGAACCGGAAGGCGGGATGGGTGAAGTCCACCTCCTGGCGACCGCCCCAGCCGATGCGCTGTCCGGTGTGGTACTCGGCCGCGATCTCCGGGTACTGCCGGGCCAACCACGGCGGCACGGCGTACGTCGGCGTGCCGAGGACGACCGAGATGCCCCGCTCGTGGGCGCCGTCGAGGACCGGCTGGAGCCAGTCGAGATCGAAGCGACCGCTCTCCGGCTCCCAGGTCGACCAGACGGACTCGCCGACGCGGATGACCGTGAAGTTCGCCTCGGCCATCAGATCGAGGTCGGTCTTGAGCCGTTCATCGGGCGGCAGTTCGGGGTCGTACGCGGGCGTGTACTCGTGGTAGTACGCGGCGCCGAACAGGACGCGGGCGGGCAGGTCCGCCATGAAGGAAACCTCCGGGAGAATTAGGGGTGTTACTGCTTGACGCCGCCGGTGGCCAGGCCGCTCTGCCAGTAGCGCTGGAGCATGAGGAAGGCGATGACGAGCGGCACGATGGAGATCAGGGAGCCGGTCACGACGAGCGGGAGCA
>NZ_BAAGPS010000063.1:0-509 GCF_054783935.1 Streptomyces pseudoechinosporeus | reverse complement strand
CAGATCAGCAGTGCTGCGGTGAATACGTTCCCGGGCCTTGTACACACCGCCCGTCACGTCACGAAAGTCGGTAACACCCGAAGCCCGTGGCCCAACCAGCTTGCTGGGGGGAGCGGTCGAAGGTGGGACTGGCGATTGGGACGAAGTCGTAACAAGGTAGCCGTACCGGAAGGTGCGGCTGGATCACCTCCTTTCTAAGGAGCACTTCTCACCAGCCTCGGCTGGTCAGAGGCCAGTACATCGGCGCACGTCCGGTGCTGGTTGCTCATGGGTGGAACGTTGATTATTCGGCACACTTGATCGTCTTCTCCTTCCAGTACTGCTCTTCGGAGCGTGGAACGTTGAGGGAAGCGGCGGGGGTGTCGGGCACGCTGTTGGGTGTCTGAGGGTGCGGATGAGAGTCCGTTCCTTCGGTTGCCGGCCCCGGTGCAGCACCACATGGGTGGTGTGTGACGGGTGGTTGGTCGTTGTTTGAGAACTGCACAGTGGACGCGAGCATCTGTGGCCAA
>NZ_BAAGPS010000062.1:0-6350 GCF_054783935.1 Streptomyces pseudoechinosporeus | reverse complement strand
GTCACTCCGCCGGCCACCGATAATCAGCGAGAGACTTAAGCCCGCGATTTCAGGCGCATCACACTAGTGCTGTGACCGGGAAGGTTCACGGGAAGGTTCACCGGGTTGCGCCAGGGCTGCGGCCAGCAGCGCGTGTGCTGACTCACGCATGAGGGTTGCGGCCTCCGTCCGTGACACACCGGCGATGTCCACCATCCAGACCCAAGCCTCGATTCCGCAGCCGGCGCGAATAGCGACAGCGAGTCGTCTGCGGTCGATGTGCGGGTGCGACTCGGCCAGCGGTGCCAGGGCGTCCTCGATCCATGCGATGGCCCTGCCTTGTCGCAGCACTGGGCGGGCATCGCGCGGCGTCTGTGGTTCCTGATCCAGGGACAGCCGCAGCGCGGCTCGCAGTTGCGGCTCCCACCTGCGCAAGATCTCCGTCTGCTCGGCCATGACCAGGTCGAGGCGGGCGTGGACGTCATCGGGTGCGTCCTGGTCGAGCAGGCTGGGCCGGTCGATGGTCGGTATCGCGGCCAGGAGCAGGTGTCTCTGGTTCGGGAAGTAACGGTAGGCCGTGGTACGGGAGATGCCGACGGCGTCAGCCGACTGTTCCACGGTCGGGGTGTGTCCGCTCTCCAGCAGGGACCGGGCGGCCTCGACGAGGGCGTCGCGAGTGCGCTGCTTCTGCCGGATCCGCCCCGTCGACTCATATGGTACTGCCATGCCGTCATGGTACGTTAGTCTCATGAATGACCCTGTGGTCACCGACCCGCAGCTGTACCGGGTCGTGTGGGAGAACGAACGTGTGCGGGTGCTGGAGTACCGCGATACGCCGGGCGATGCGACGCACCGGCATGCCCATCCGGACACCGTCATGGTGACCCTCTCCTCGTTCCAGCGGGTGATCTCGGCCGGAGGCCGAGACGTCCCGGTCGCCCTGGAGGCGGGACAGGTCCGCTGGCTGGACGCGCAGGAGCACCAGGGCCGCAATGTGGGCCAGACGGTCACCCATTCCATGTTCATCGAGCTCAAGGAACCCCGGCCCGGCGCCCCGCGCACGGATGCCGCATTGGGGCCGTCCGCCTCCTGAACACGGCTCGTCGCCCCTCAGGGGCGGCGCGTCCAAAGGGCGGCTGCGGTGGTGAGCGGGCGTCCGCCCCAGCGGATGCCCTTCTCGCTGCGGATGCGGGCGCGTTCGCGGCGCTCGGCGGCCAGGACGTCGCGGTGGCGTGCGTTGGCGTTGCGCCAGCGCAGGTAGGCGTGCAGGGCCCGGGTCTGCACGGTGTGGTTGGGATGGTCAGAGTTGGCGATGGTGAACTGCCGCAGCGGTCCGAAGTGCGCCTCGATCGGGTTGGCCCACGAGGCGTAGGTCGGGGTGAAGCACAACTCGACCTTGTGCTTCTTCGCCCAGCGGCGGATGCCGGCGCCCTTGTGGGCGGACAGGTTGTCCAGGATCACGTAGATCGGGGCGCCGTCGGGCCGGGCGGCGCGGATCGACTTCAGCGCGGCCAGCGTGTTCCCGGCGCCCTTCCTGCGGCGGTTGACGCCCCACAGCCGGTCGTCGCCGACCGCGTAGCAGCCGTGGAAGTAGCGCACCCCGTGGGTGCGGTGGTAGGTGGCCGGCAGCCGGTCGGGATGTTTCCGTTCGGCCCAGCCCGATCCTGCGGTGGGCCGGATTCCGAGCGGGCCGAACTCGTCGACGGCGAACACCCGGTCCGGGAAGCGGTGAAGGACCTCCTCGATCCGGTCCAGCTTCGCCTCGCGGTCGGGGTCGGGGGATTCCTTCCACGTCTTGGTGCGCTGGAAGGTGACACCGCGGCGGGCGAGCAGGCAGCGTAACGCCTCACGGCCGATGCGGATGATCCGGCCGTGGACTTTGCGCAGGTAGGCGACGAGTTTGCGCAGCGGCCAGCGGGTGAAGGGCTGCACGACCCAGACGGCTCACCGATCGGCTTCACGGAAATCTTGACTGAGCCACGATTCACGCGTCGCCGACACTTTCGCACGGCCCGGTCGTTCGCGACGATGGGGTCGCGCGAGCGGGGCCAGCCGCTGCGGCAGCCGGGCAAGGGCGCGATGCTGACGCGAGGGCGTTTTGATCAGGCAGACGGTGGCAGAGTGGCGACACATCGAAGCCCCGGACAGTGCAGGCGACTTGAGAGGTCACCCGCTCCAACCGGAGTTTCGCTGCGTTCGGGACGGGACAGTCTGCAGACGTCGCACCACCGTGACCTGCGACTCCGCACCGTCATCAGGACTTTGAAACAGCCCTACCGGGGCGCGTCGCTTCTTCGGCTGGCCGGACCAGCCGAAGGGCGGGTCAAGGGATGTACACCGAGGACATGCTCGACGTCTTGGAGCACTTCACGAACTGCCCCGTGCTCTCCCGGTAGACCGGCCACTTGATGTGGTCGCGAGTGTTGGGACCGTACTCGCCGTCGACCCTCGCACCCGAGGCGCTCTGCGCCCTCCTAAGGGCGGCTTCCGTCAGGTCGCCGAAATCCCCGTCGAGCGTGAGACCGGCGGAGTAGCACTTCTTCAACGCTCGCTGCAGAGCCGTGACGGCGGAATCGGTTCTGCTGCCGACATCACCGTTGGCCAGGTAGCAGGTGGAGGTCGGGGTGAACTCGTTCCAACCCCAGGGGAGCGGCGCCCTCAGGTCCCGGTTGTTGTCGACGAACATGCTGACGCTGTAGGTGCAGTGCCGGTAGGTGCCGTGCGCCGATGCCGCGGGGGCCGCCGCGAACGCCACGGCGAGTGTGCCGGTGAGCAGGGCGCCTGTGAGGGTGAGGCTGGCGAGACGGCGGCTTCTACGAGTGCTCATGTCCATCCTTTGTCAGTGAACCGACTGGGGTGTGCGGTGAGTTGCACGGCCTTCGGGGCCGCGTGGGTCCACTCCGGGCCCGTTCCCCCCTGCAGGGAGGGAACGGGCCGCGGTGGGTTCGTGGAACGGCCGGTCCGTCAGACCGTGAGACGGTTGGCCCAGGCCTTGAACGCGGCCTTGGACGGCACGCAAGTGTGGGCCTCGGCGTCGTTGGCCCACAGCCACCTCAGGGTCGTCGTGGGCTTCGGACTTTGTCGTCCGTGCAGGGGACTTTGTCAGTCGTGCACCGCCTCAAGTTGACGCGCATCAGGCGAGGGTCGCCCTGCGGGTGAGGTCATGCGCGACCGCCATGGCCGGTGTCAGCCCCGCACGACGGGCACAGTAGCCCGGCCCGGTCGCTGAGTGTGCCGGTCGTTTGCCCCACACGAAGCGGCCGCCGCGCACATCGAAGGACGCGCACGACGGCGGATGACACCGTCTCTGGTTCACGGTCGTGACCCTGTTGAGCTCACCTGCCGCTGGGGCCACGAGCATGCTGTCCTGCGGCACCGTCAGATCCATGGCTCGCAGCGAAGGCGCGGGGGCACCGCGGGGCGGTGGATTAGGACTCGAACTGTCCGCAGCGATCCAGTGGCGTCTCTACCAGGTGCTTCCCTGGCCGGACGCGGTCCTCAACCTCAGCCGCCTGATGGTCGTTCAGCACGGCATGCGGCACATCGACTGGGCCCCGGCAGCGCTGGACGGCCTCGGGCCGGACGCCGGCACCCGTATACACGCCGCCGTCACCCTCTTCGGATATGTCCGAGTGAACGACACGCCCTCCTTGCGGTGCCCCTCGGGCCACCGGTTGGCGGTGTAACGCCAGTCCTCCACCGTCCTGCGCTCGACGCCGATGTCATCCGCGAACATCTGCAATGACTCCGTCACGCTGAACAGGTCCTCGGTGCCATTCGGCATCGACCCGCCCACCGCCCTCATCGGCTCGACTCCAACGCCATGTCACCCAAAGCGAACTGCGCCCTCGCGACCTGCGCGATCAGTTCCTTCGCCCGGGTGACGAGCTGTTCGTAACGCTGCCGGGTGACGTTCCCGATCCGGTCGGCCACATCGGTCATGAAGACCACCGCCTCGCCCGGGTCCGGCCCGGCCGCCACGACGTGACCGGTCAAGGGGGCGCCGGCCCCGGTCACCGTCCACCGTGACGCGTGCGCGACACGCCGGGGCAGGGCGTGAGCCGGGGGGCGCTCGAAGCGCTCGGGAGTCGGTCCCAACTTCCCTGCAAAACAAAGGGTGTTCGAGGTGTTCGCGAGGCGTTCGGCTACGGCGTTTCCGTAACGCCGTTCCGCGACGCCCGCCGCTGACGGCAGGCCCGCACCCGGCAACGGTCCGAGCAGTACACCGCAGCCCTCGGCCGCTCCACCCCCACCATCCACGACCGCCCGCAGACCGGGCACTCCGCATGCTCTCCGCGCTGCATCGCAGCCACCCGCTGCCGGGTCCGCTGAAGCCTCCGCCACCGCCGCGACCTGCACCGACCCGAGCAGAACACCGCCTCCGCCGCCATCGCCTGCGGTAGCGGATCACCACACTCCCGGCAGTACCGCCGAACTGTCCCGCCAGCCCACGAACCAGATCATCCAGCCGTACCCACCTCACGGCCAGGGATCAAAAACACCTACTGACCCAGCCCCGAAGTACGTGAGTCCCGGAGTCCGTGCCCCCGGCACTCACCACGGCCGCGGCGGTACTTCAATGCCGCCGGGAGGCCGACGGGCGGGGCCGCCGACGCGGGTTCGGGATTAAGGAGACGTGTCCGGTGGGTTCAGCACCTGCTTGAGATCCCGGGTCGACCGGCGGTGGCCTGATTGATCATTGCGTGACATCTGTCCGGAACTGAGACTGCTGTAGGCCAAACAGTGGCGCGTAGGACGGGGCGCTCGGTGAAACGCATTCACTTTACGGCGGAGGACCTGGCGCGGACCCGCGTGGCCACGACGATCGGCGTGGCGGCGGAGACGTTCGACAGTGTGAGGCTGTTGAAGGATCGCGACGCCAGTCTCGCTTTCCGCCGCTGGCACGTATCGGTACGTGGACGGCTGGGCGGACAGGCCGGCCCGCTCGCCGCGTTGATGCCCAAACGCGGTCCGCTGATCGACGCGATGAGCCTGATGGGAGACACGGCATCCGTCGACGAGGCGGTGGACAACCTTATGGCGGCTCCCCGCGCCCTGATGTGCCTCGAACTGGAGAACATCGACTTCCACCCCGCAGACCGATCCTGGGCCCGGACCCTGATGGACGGCGACCGGGAAGCTCGCCTCCAGGTGGCCGCGGCACTCAGGGCCTGCCACAGCGTCACCGTCGCCCCCTACTGGAGCAGGGTGCGCTCCCATCTGAGCGAGGTCCGGGCCGGGTACGTGGGCGCGATGGCCGACGGTGGGGTCGAGCAGCTCCTCACCACACTCTGCGGTCCGTTGGTCCGCTGGCGGCCGCCCGTGCTCGAAGTGGTCCACACACGCAATGCGGACATCCACCTGAACGGGCGAGGTCTCGTCATTGCGCCGACGATGTTCTCCACACGGCAGGTCGAACTTCTGTACCCGCCGCTGGACCCGTCCCGGGCACCCATTCTGGCCGTCCCCACCCTCAGGGGGACCTCGCTCGACACCGCGCTGTGGGAGGGCGTCGGCGAGTCCACCGCCCCGTCACTCGACGACCTGCTGGGACGTACCAGGGCCGCAGTGCTGAGGGCGGCCGTCGGCGGATGCGGCACCACGGAGCTGGCCCGCCGCCTGAACATCTCGCCGGCGACCGCGAGCCACCACGCGACGGCGCTGCGCAATGCCCACCTGGTCACCACCCGACGCGAGGGCAAGGCGGTCCTTCACACGGTCACGTCACTGGGCATCGCCCTGCTGGGGCAGAGCCCCCTCGTCTGACGGGACGACCGGGCCCGATACCGGGAGGGAGCCCCGCGGCCGGGCACGTTTCGATGGTCTTCGAAACGTTGGCGGCTGCCCCTGGCCGAAGCCTATGTTGAGGCGCTCGATCGACCGAAGTGACATATCTCGTCAACAACTGGGGGATCTTCATGATCAAAGGGCTTATTGCAAGGACAGTAGCCTCAACGGCGCTCGCCTTGGGGGGAGCGATGACCCTCACGCCGAGCGCTGTAGCGGATAGCGGTTCGTCGCTGGCCGCTGTTCCTGCGTCCAGTAATTCCGAAGCGCAGGCTTGTTGGGGCAACCCGGAACGCGGCAGCGAGGGCCACTATGGGAACAGTGTCTGGTGCGACTCGGGGCGATACCGGATGGTGATCAGGTGCGAGACCCTGGGGGGCTACAGTTACGTGCACTACGGTCCCTTCGTATGGGCGCCCGCGAAGAGCACCGCATGGTGCAACCTCGGCGACAGGGTCACCGGCTCCTGGTGGGGGTGAGTCGGAGGCGCCTTCGGCAGTAGGCGGCAGCCTCGTCCAATGAGCTGTACTGAGATTTGTGGAGTCCCTGATGCCAGGGTTACGGTCCTGGCGAAGGAGAACCAC